>NZ_CAWNHY010000011.1:0-47114 GCF_963874335.1 Vibrio sp. V10_P2A27P122
AAAAATACATCGTACTGATAAATAAGGACAATCTTCTTGTTTGGATAAAAAAAACTGATATTTTATCAATCTTGTTGCCAATCGATAAATGCTTAGCAGATAGTAGCCTCCACCCAGTTGTGTCTGGGTAAATATAATAAATGGCAGGTTATCTATTCTAAAAAATTACTTTTACGGTATTGACGATAACAACAAGAGGCGTCCCCAAAATGTTAGATAAAAAAGATGCAATGAGCGCTATTGCTAGTTACCGCATGGAAAGCACATTACGTGGTGTAGATTTAAACCTGCTTACGGTTTTTGATGCAGTAATGCAAGAGCAAAATATTACCCGTGCCGCTCATAATTTGGGTATGTCTCAGCCAGCAGTCAGCAATGCTGTAGCGCGTTTGAAGGTAATGTTTAATGATGAACTGTTTATGCGACAAGGGCGAGGTATTCAACCTACTCAACGTGCACGTCAACTGTTCGGTCCGATGCGTCAAGCACTGCAATTAATCCGTAATGAACTGCCAAGTTCGGTGTTTTCTCCTGAAACATCAACCCGCTTATTTAAATTAGCGATTTGCAGTCCTTGTGATATGCGTTTCGCGCCGAAAATTATGTCATCAGTTCATGAACAAGCGCCTTTGGTCCAACTTCATCTTGATGCGGAATTTAACCGTTTGTTAGCCGAGCGTATGCGTTACCAAGAGATCGATTTTGTGATTGATTACGCGCGTTTTGATGAACAAGGGTTCTCCAGTACGGAAATTTTCCAAGATGAATTAGTAGTGGTGGCATCTAAGTCTCATCCACGCATCAATGGCTCTGTTAACGCTGATAGCCTAACAGCTGAAAAGCATGCGAAGTTATCTCGCATCCATGGGCAACGTAGCTTTTCTGAGCAAGCATATCGCGAATTAGACTGTGTTCCTTATTATGAAGGGACCAGTTTGAGCAATGTGCTTTATGTGGTCGGACAATCTGAGTTGGTGACGATTGCACCTCGTTGGATGGTTGAGAATGCGGCTAACCGAGATCAGTTACAAATCCTCGATTTCCCATTTGCAAATGGTCAAATCAGTGGTTATCTCAGTTGGCATGAGTCTAGTGAAAAAGACAAAGGCCATATTTGGCTGCGTGATCAGTTAATGATGATTTGCGGCGAAGTTGTTGCATTAAACTAACGTGTACCCGTTAATTTGTACTGTGATCTAAACTTAGTGATACTCCTCTTTGAGCCTTGAATTGGTTATATCCATTCAGGGCTTTTTTGTCTGTAGAATTAATTGATAACTTTGACATCCGTCAGTTGCCTTTTTTGCTTCTAAATGTACACTTGTGCGCTCAAAAAGCTTACATGTGTAAGCTACAGGTAAAAAAGATGCCCAATTTAAATTTCCATATCGTAAAAAGAATTCGTGAACAGATTGTCAAAGGTGGCGAGTGCATTGCTCTAAAACACAAAATAGAGAAAGAGTGGCATGGGATCAGCTGGAAGCAATTTGGTCAACGTATTGATGCGATGTCACTTGCACTTTTAACGCAAGGTATAAAAATCCAAGATAAAGTCGGGGTTTTTTCGAATAACATGCCGCAGTGGACAATAGCTGACTTGGCTACTTTGCAGTTAAGAGCCGTTACGGTACCTATTTATCCAACTAATACGCCAGCGCAGGCCAGTTATATTATTCAAGATGCTGATGTCAAAGTGCTCTTTGTCGGTGAACAGGCACAATACGATGCGGCACTGGATTTTTTTGATGAGTGCGAACAGCTTGAATTAATTGTCGCCATGAGTGATGGCATTGATCTAAAAAGTTTTCAACATGGCATCCATTGGCAGACTTTTATTGAACAAAATACAGATGGCCAGCAAGCGGAATTAGAGTCTCGCCTTGAACAGGCGAATATGGATGATCTGCTGACGCTCATCTATACCTCTGGCACCACAGGTCAACCTAAAGGCGTGATGCTTGATTACCGTAATATTGGCGCTCAGCTTGAAGGGCATGATGAGCGGTTAAATATCTCTAAGGATGATGTGTCACTCTGTTTTTTACCATTGTCACACGTGTTTGAACGGGCGTGGACTTTTTACATTCTTTACAGCGGTGCAACTAACTGTTATTTGCAGGATACGATGCAAGTACGTGATGCATTGAGTGAGCTAAAGCCAACGGTAATGTGCGCGGTTCCTCGCTTCTACGAGAAAATTTTCTCCGCTATTCACGAAAAAGTCTCGAAAGCGCCGTTGCATCGAAAAGTGCTATTTACTTGGGCGGTCAATATGGGGGCTAAGATGGCTCTTTGTCACCAAGAAAAGCGCCAACCATCCTTCATGCTGAAAAAGAGTTACGCGTTAGCGGATAAAATCGTGTTGTCTAAATTGCGTGCATTGCTTGGTGGGCGGATTAATTTCATGCCTTGCGGTGGCGCGAAATTAGATGAAACCATCGGCCGATTTTTCCATGCCATTGGCATTAACGTGAAGTTGGGCTATGGCATGACGGAAACCACTGCAACGGTTTCTTGTTGGGATGATCGGTGTTTTAATCCTGATTCAATAGGCATGTCGATGCCAGGAGCTCAGGTCAAAATCGGTGACAACAATGAAATTCTTGTTCGCGGACCAATGGTTATGCGCGGCTACTATAAAATGGCAGAAGAAACGGCGTTAGCATTCGATGAACAAGGTTTTCTCAAAACAGGAGATGCTGGGCACATTGATGAGCAAGGTAATGTCTTCATCACTGATCGTATCAAAGAGCTGATGAAAACCTCCGGTGGTAAATACATTGCGCCACAAGTTATTGAGGGAGCGATTGGTAAAGATCACTTTATTGAACAGATTGCGGTGATTGCTGACACACGTAAATTTGTATCGGCTTTAATTGTACCTTGTTATGACAGCTTGGAGGTTTACGCCAAGGAGCTCAACATCAAATATCATGACAGATTAGATCTTATCAAGAACAACCAAGTGGTTGAGATGCTGGAAAAACGAGTCAATGATTTGCAAAAAGAGCTAGCCAAATTTGAGCAAGTGAAAAAGTTTAAATTATTACCTAAGGCTTTTTCAATGGACAAAGGTGAGCTGACGCCGACTCAGAAACTGCGTAGAAAAGTCATTAGTGATCGTTACCAAGATGAAATCGAGGAAATGTACAAAGAAAAGACTAAAGGTGAGTAAGATTATCTTAAGATAGTTTTTTCATTGTTTAAAAATCCTCCACTTGCTTTTCAGATAAAGCGTGGGGGATTTTTTATATTACGACGGAAGTTAAACCTCGCTTCCTCATAACGCTACATTGCTGCATGGTAATATTTTTTGCTTTATTTTTGCTAATTACTCATGGATTGAGCTGTTTTTAATGCCGGTTTTACGATAGTTACCTAATAAAATTCCATTTAACCAAACATTTGCCAAAGTGTGCGCTATTTGGCGTTCGACCCGATGATAAGAAAGAGTTACAGTTGTTGCGTTACCTTGTTTTTTGTTATGACAAAAGCAAGACATAGCCGAAAGTGGAAAGTTTTCGAATTAGGCTACAAATAAGCCCTAAACTATGTAAAACCAGGCCCATTGACTGACCATGTGTTGGGTACTGGTAAGGAGAAAAAATGGCAACGCAATCCAATCAACAGATGTTATCTGGCGCAGAGATGGTGGTTCAATCTCTGATCGAAGAAGGTGTAGAGCAAATATTTGGATACCCAGGTGGTTCCGTTCTTGATATTTACGATGCGCTGCACGCAAAAACCGACCAAATTAAACATGTCCTTGTTCGCCACGAGCAAGCGGCCACGCACATGGCAGATGGCTATGCTCGAGCAACCGGAAAAACGGGTGTGGTACTTGTTTGTTCTGGCCCAGGGGCGACGAATACCGTCACAGGGATTGCTACCGCTTACATGGACTCAATTCCAATGATTGTTATTTCAGGCAACGTGCCAAATAACCTCATTGGTAACGATGCGTTTCAAGAATGTGACATCGTTGGGGTTTCTCGTCCGATCGTCAAACACAGTTTTCTTGTAAAAAAAGCTGAAGATATTCCTGAAACCATTAAGAAAGCCTTTTATATTGCCTCAACAGGGCGCCCGGGGCCGGTCGTGATCGATCTGCCTAAAGATGTGATGAATCCTCAGATTAAACTCCCTTACACGTATCCTGAGTCGATCAAACTGCGCTCATACAACCCAACTACTTCTGGTCATAAAGGGCAAATTAAAAAGGCGCTAAAAGCGTTGTTAGAAGCCAAAAAACCCGTATTGTACATTGGTGGTGGCGCTGTGATTTCAGGCGCAGATCAGCACATTTTACAACTGGCTGAAACGCTAAATTTACCCGTAGTCAGCACGTTAATGGGGCTTGGTGCTTTCCCTGGGACGCATAAAAATGCGTTAGGCATGCTTGGAATGCATGGCATGTATGAAGCCAATATGGCGATGCACAATGCGGATTTGATTTTCGGTATTGGCGTGCGTTTTGATGACCGTACAACCAATAATCTAGAAAAGTATTGCCCGAACGCTAAGATCATGCACATTGACATTGATCCTTCGTCGATCTCTAAAAATGTGCCAGTCGATCTGCCGATAGTGGGATCAGCTGAACAAGTACTGGAAACTATGCTGCAATTGCTCTCTGAGCAAGGTGGCTGTAATGATTCGCAGGCGCTTGAACTATGGTGGCAAGATATCCAAAGCTGGCGCGACCGCCAATGCCTAGCTTATGAGAAATCCAGCGAACGCATTAAGCCGCAGCAAGTGATTGAAACTTTACATAAACTGACTAATGGAGACGCATATGTGGCCTCCGATGTTGGTCAGCACCAAATGTTCGCTGCACTTTATTATCCATTCAATAAGCCTCGTCGTTGGATCAACTCTGGCGGTTTGGGCACCATGGGTTTTGGTTTACCCGCTGGAATGGGGGTTAAATTTGCCATGCCAGAAGAAGAGGTAGTGATTGTCACTGGGGATGGCAGTATTCAAATGAATATCCAAGAGCTTTCCACCGCGTTGCAATATGATATTCCAGTGAAAATTATTAACTTAAACAACCGTTTTCTTGGCATGGTAAAACAGTGGCAAGATATTATTTACCAAGGACGTCACTCTAATTCTTATATGAGTTCTGTTCCCGATTTTGCAGCAATTGCAGAAGCTTATGGCCACGTTGGCATCCGTATCTCACAGCCTGATGAACTTGAAGCCGGGCTTAAAAAAGCACTCGATATGAAAGATCGATTGGTTTTTGTTGATATTAATGTGGATGAAACGGAGCACGTCTACCCAATGCAAATTAAAGGCGAAGGGATGGACAAAATGTGGTTAAGCAAAACAGAGAGAACATAATATGAGACACATTATTTCAATATTAATGGAAAACCAATCGGGTGCTTTGTCTCGCGTTGTTGGTCTATTTTCTCAACGTGGTTATAACATTGAATCACTAACGGTTTCGCCAACCGATGATGCAACATTGTCACGCTTAAACATCACCACTAAGACCGATGAAATGCAACTTGAACAAATTCAAAAGCAACTGCATAAGTTGATTGATGTGCTTAAAGTGCAAGAAGTGTCAGAGTGTGAACACATTGAACGTGAGCTGATGATGGTGAAAGTCAAAGCTAGCGGTTTTGCGCGCGCCGAAGTGAAACGTACGGCTGATATTTTCCGTGGGCAGATCGTAGATGTCACTGCGGCGCAATATACTGTGCAGCTTGCTGGAACCAGCGAAAAACTCGATGCCTTTATTCAAGCGTTGTCGGAAGTCACTGAAGTAATCGAAGTCGCGCGAAGTGGCGTGGTAGGTATTGCTCGCGGGGAGCGAGCGCTTAAAGCTTAATTTACTGAGCTCCCTATCGAAATAAGGAAGGCCACATTTTATGTGGCCTTTTTGTCGTTTGGTGCTTTTACTAGAGAAGTGCTTAGTGAAGAATACGCGCACGAATGGTGCCGCTGATGCTTTTCAGCTTAGTAAGAGCTTCCGCAGAGCGAGCGGTTTCTACGTCAATCACTACATAACCGATATCCGCTGACGTTTGTAAATATTGAGCGGCGATATTGATCCCTTCTTCGGCGAAGATGGTGTTGATTTGTGTCAGAATACCCGGACGGTTTTCGTGAATATGCAGTAAACGCGAACTATCACGGTGAATTGGCAGCGATACTTCAGGGAAGTTCACGCTTGACAAGGTTGAGCCGTTATCTGAATATTTTGCCAACTTACCGGCTACTTCAATACCGATATTTTCTTGTGCTTCTTGAGTTGAGCCACCAATGTGCGGTGTCAGAATGACATTATCAAAATGCATCAGTGGGGATTCAAAAGGTTCAGAGTTTGTGGCGGGTTCTTCTGGAAATACATCTATTGCCGCGCCAGCTAGATGGTTTGATGCCAATGCATCGCAGAGTGCGGGAATGTCGACTACCGTTCCGCGTGCTGCGTTGATAAAGATAGAGCCAGGCTTCATGCGTGCAAACTCTTCTTTACCCATCATATTTTTAGTATCTGGAGTTTCAGGCACATGCAGAGAAATGACATCACATTTATTCAGTAGCTCACTCATGGTATGTATTTGCGTTGCATTACCGAGTGAGAGTTTGTTTTCTATGTCATAGAAATAGACTTGCATACCGAGGTTTTCGGCAATGATACCGAGCTGGGTGCCAATGTGGCCATAGCCAATAATACCTAAGCGTTTACCGCGAGCCTCATAAGAGTTATCAGCACTTTTTTTCCAAATACCACGATGCGCCAATGCATTTTTTTCAGGAATCCCACGCAGTAGTAGCAGTGTTTGGCCTAAAACGAGTTCAGCAACACTGCGAGTATTCGAAAATGGTGCATTAAAGACAGGAATACCGCGTTTTGCGGCTGCATTCAGGTCAACTTGGTTGGTGCCAATGCAGAAGCAGCCGATAGCAACTAACTTCTCTGCCGCGTTGATTACCGCTTCGGTCAAATTAGTGCGCGAACGAATTCCGATGAAGTGAGCATCTTTCACCGCTTCGAGCAGTTGTTCATCACCCAGAGAACCTTTGTGATACTCAATATTGCTGTAACCGGCAGATTGCAGTACTTCAACCGTTGAAGGGTGTAGCCCTTCGAGGAGTAAGATTTTGATTTTGTCTTTTTCGAGTGAAACTTTGGCCATTATTCTCGTCCTTAAAAATGGGAAGGTGGGCAAACACGGCGCACATAAAGCAAAAGGGCTAATGTAAAGAGGAAGATTAACCATTTTGTTGGAAGACAAACGTTTTCCTTGTGCGTCTTCTGACCAATAAAGTAACAAACTTTTTTTGTTTTGGGTAAGAAAATTACGAAATAAGGCATGATTTTCTAGGGCATAGCGAAGAAAAACGGCACCCATGGGTGCCGTTTGTAATGAAATAACGGAAAGTAGCCTTATTTTGTGACTTACTCTTCGATTTTGGCACCATCTTCCGTGCCAGTGATGACGACATCAGCACCTCGGTGAGCGAATAAACCGACGGTTACTACGCCGACAATCCCATTAATTTTATCTTCTAACGCTTTAGCATCAGTAATTTTTAATCCGTGCACATCCAAGATAACGTTACCGTTATCCGTTATTACGCCATGGCGATAGGCTGGATCACCACCAAGTTTAACCAGTTGACGTGCCACATAAGAGCGCGCCATTGGGATCACTTCAACTGGAAGTGGGAATTGACCTAGAATATCGACCGCTTTTGTACCATCAACGATACAAATGAATTTATCCGCAATAGCGGCAACGATTTTTTCTCGAGTGAGCGCAGCGCCGCCGCCTTTGATCATATCGCGCGCAGGGTTGATTTCATCTGCGCCATCAACATAAATATCGAGTTGATCAACATCATTGCAGTCGAACACTTCAATACCTAGGCCTTTTAGCTTCTCTGTTGAGGCGATAGAACTTGAAACCGCACCCTTAATATCATCTTTAATCGAACCCAGTGCATCAATGAAGTGATTCACCGTTGAACCCGTACCCACACCAACGATGCTGCCTTTTTCTACATATTTGAGTGCGGCCCAGCCGGCGGCTTTTTTCATTTCATCTTGAGTCATGCCAATCTCCTGATATCGATTTATAGTGACGGTAATGTTGCGGGGCGATTATAGCCTCAATAATTTATGATTCCCATTGCCAGATTTGGCTTGGAGTCACTATTTGAGGTAAAGGTATATCCCATGCTTCGCTCGGCAGATGAGTCACTTGTTGGCAATCATGAGCTAAACCTATGGGTAGGGCACCTTTACCCGTTTTAAACCAAGTTTCTAACGTACGATCATAATAGCCGCCGCCCATCCCGAGCCTTTGCCCTGTTTGATCAAAGGCCACCAATGGTGTGCAGATGATATCTAGCTCATTTACTGGTTTGATCAATGTTTGGTTGAGCTTGGGTTCGGCAATGCCGTATTTATTTCGCGTCATTATGGTTTGAGCATCATAGCGCAAGAACAATAAATTCCCACTCGAGAAGGGGTGTAAAACGGGAAGATAGGTCTGTTTGCCTTGTTGCCATAACCACGCTATGAGCGGTTGTGTTTCAAGCTCACCATCGGTTGCCAAGTAGAGGGCAATGTGCTGACTCGTTAAAACTTCAGGCAGTGTTGAAAAACGAGAGATAAGTTCAATTGAAGCGTGTTTTTGCTGCGTAGGTGATAGCTGTTTACGCCGCTGGCGGATGACTTGACGAAGTATGTGTCGAGTGTTTTGCATAAGGATACCCCAGAGTGCCGTTGCGGATTTTGGCCCTTGAACCAGCTGGTTCAAGGCGGATCAGCAATGGTAACCGCAGGCTTCTCGGTACGAGCCGAGCTTGCTCAATAGCTACCAAGTACTAACCCTTTGGTGTTGCTTATCGGCTCAGGGACTTAAATCCGGCTGACAAACACTCTAGGGTAAATTTGGTTACGCTGGTAAAGACTATTGCTGTCCTAGCTTCACTTTACTGATGGCATCTTCAAGAGATGCTGCGAGCTGTTCCATGCGCTCGGTTAATTGATTTTGTTGGCCTAGGCTCTCATTGTTTTTGGTTTGCAATTCATAACAAATGTTGAGCGCAGCAATCGTGAGTAGCTTTACCTCATTGGTAACTTTAGTACGCTCTGCCATCTCTTTCAATCGGTTATCAAGATCTTGCGCCGCTTGGATTAAAGACTGCTCTTGTCCCGCAGGGCAATTCACACGAGTCAATTTTCCTAAAATTTCTACGTCTACCGCTTGATTACTCATGATGGATGAACTCTTATCGCGCTGTCTAAGATGGTGCCACTCACATGCCCATCGAGGTGGAAACTATAGGTAAAGCGGCCCTAAGATTCAAGCTTTTCAAAGCGAGCAGTAAAAAATGAGGGACTAAAAACACAGTTATTAGGCAAATTGAGTAAAAGCTACCCACAATTAACGCTTTGAGCATTTTCGCATTGGAAGCTAAGTGGTAGGATCGCGCTTATTTGATTTTATTACGAGCTTCCCATGAGCGAAAAAAAACTACCGGATTATCTTTCTCTTGCCACTGCCCTTCAATCTGCAGCACTTGCGGTTAACCCTGCTGAGTTGCATGGGTTGCTAACGGGCATGCTGGCCGGTGGTCTGGGCTTAAATGATAAGAGCTGGCAGCCACTTATTTTTGATTACACTAACGAAGGTATGGGTTGGCCAGATCGTCCGTTGACATTGGCTGAACAAGTACTCACCTTTACAATCGAAGAGCTCACTGGTAGCGGGATGGAGTTGTCACTACTGTTGCCAGATGAAGAGGCGAGTGCCAGTGTATTTGATTTGGCTGATGGCGTAGCCGACTGGGTAAATCACTTTATTTCTGGGCTTGGCTTGATTGGGGTTGTTTTGAAAAAAGCGTCCGCAGAGACTAAAGAGGCCTTGGCTGATCTAGAAGAAATTGCCAAGCTCGGTATCGATGAAGAGGATGACTTGGATGAGCAAGCTCAACTTTTGGAACACGTCATCGAGCATATAAAAGCTTGTGTGTTAACAATTCATGCTGAATTTGGTATCAAACCTCTACAAGAAACTCAGCCGACCGTGCATTAAAGAGAGATGACTGTGAAGCAATTTGATGTGATTATCGCTGGTGGGGCGATGGCCGGTGCAACACTGGCGTTGGCCTTAGATACGCTTTCTCAAGGAAAGCTTGCGATTGCTGTGGTCGAAGCGCATCCGCTGGATGATAAGCTCGCCCATCCCGGCTTTGATTCGCGTTCA
Source organism: Vibrio sp. V10_P2A27P122 (assembly GCF_963874335.1). Classification (NCBI taxonomy): domain Bacteria; kingdom Pseudomonadati; phylum Pseudomonadota; class Gammaproteobacteria; order Vibrionales; family Vibrionaceae; genus Vibrio; species Vibrio sp. V10_P2A27P122. Next base: position 10,236 of record NZ_CAWNHY010000011.1, read on the forward strand.
ATTGCTTTATCCTACGGTAGCGTGCAAATTTTGCAAAATCTCTCCTTGTGGCAGTCGCTGCAAGAGGTCGCCACCCCAATTACACATATTCATGTGTCGGATCGGTCTCATATTGGGATGACCGATATCACTTGTCAGCAACTCGATTTAGAAGCATTAGGTTACGTGGTTGAATTAGCCGATGTTGGGCAGATTTACGCGCAAAAAATGCAGCAGAGCCCGCATATTGAGTTATTTTGCCCAAGCGCGGTTCAGCAAGTGGAACGCAGTATGGATAAGGTCACTGTCACCCTTAACGATCAACGAACGATCCAAGCTAAGTTATTGGTCGCAGCCGATGGGGCGATATCGATCTGCTGCGAGCAAATCGGCCTCATCCAACAAGAGCATGATTTTGAACAGGTCGCGGTTATTGCTAATGTTGTGAGCTCAAAAGCTCACCAAGGACGAGCGTTTGAACGATTTACCGCCGATGGTCCTGTCGCGTTATTACCAATGAGTGATAATCGACTCTCTTTAGTTTGGTGTTTACCTCCCGCGAAAGCCGAGCGAGTTTTTTCACTCAGTGATGAGGGTTTTTTAGCACAGCTTCAAGATGCGTTTGGTTGGCGTTTAGGGCGAATGAATAAAGTGGGCACTCGTGCCTGCTATCCATTACAACTGCGTTATCGAGAGCAGAACATTTCACATCGTTTTGCCATTGTGGGCAATGCTGCTCAGACATTACATCCGATTGCGGGACAAGGTTTTAACTTAGGTATTCGAGATGTAGCAAGCTTGGCGGATGAGCTTATCAAGCAGCAAGCCGATGTTGGCTGCTATCACGGCTTACAGGCTTTTTCCCAACGCCGAGAAGCGGATCGTGATGCCACCATTAAGCTGACATCATCCCTGGTGCATCTCTTTTCCAATGATTGGCTAACCACTCGTATTGGTCGCAATGTAGGCCTCATGATGATGGATAATTTACCGTGGCTGAAAATGCCGCTACTGCGCCGAACGCTTGGCGTAGTGAATAGATAAAAGGGTCTGTATATGATGCAAAGTGTCGATATTGTCATTGTGGGTGGCGGAATGGTTGGCCTTGCACTGGCCGCCGCATTAAAGCATAGCGAACTGCGCATCGCCGTGATTGAGGGCCGAGTACCCAGCCTTGAACTTGCAGAGCTGCCGGATGTGCGAGTCTCCGCCTTAAGCCGTTCCAGTGAAATCATGTTGCGAAACCTTGGTGCATGGCAAGGTATTACTTCTCGTCGCGCTGCGCCTTATTCGGCGATGGAAGTGTGGGAACGCGATAGTTTTGCGCGGATCGAATTTAGTGCCAATCAAATGACTCAGCCGGATCTGGGACACATTGTTGAGAACCGCGTCATTCAATTAGCCTTACTCGAACAAGTACAAAAGCAAGCGAATGTGACACTCTTTATGCCCGCTCAATGCCAATCGTTGGCTGTCGGAGAAAGTGAAGCGTGGCTAACGCTCGATAACGGTCAATCACTCACCGCAAAATTGATAGTAGGAGCCGATGGCGCAAACTCTTGGGTTCGTCAGCAGCAAGACATTCCATTAACCCATTGGGATTATGGACACAGTGCGCTGGTGGCAAATGTCCGCACGGTGGAACCACATCAATCGACGGCAAGGCAAGTGTTTACACCACAAGGTCCGCTGGCCTTTTTACCTATGTCTGATCCTCATATGAGCTCAATCGTTTGGTCTACAGAGCACAACCGAGCGCAGCGCTTGCTCAGTCTGTCTGAGCTCGAATTCAATAAGATACTGACCGCTGAGTTTGATCATCGTTTAGGTTTGTGTGAGGTGGTCGGTGAACGTGCTGCTTTCCCACTTAAAATGCGTTATGCCCGAGATTTTGCTTTACAACGAATCGCACTCGTTGGTGATGCGGCGCACACCATCCATCCGCTAGCCGGGCAAGGTGTTAATTTAGGTTTACTTGATGCTGCAAGCTTAGCTCAAGAACTACTCGCGTTGTGGCATCAAGGTGAAGATATTGGCTTGCTCAAAAATTTGCGAGGTTATGAACGTTGGCGAAAAACAGAAGCCGCCAAAATGATTGCCGCGATGCAAGGTTTCAAAGATCTTTTTGAAGGTGATAACCCGGCGAAGAAACTGATCCGTGGCATTGGCATGCAGTTGGCTGGACAACTTCCTGGAGCCAAAGATGAGATTATGAAAAGAGCACTGGGTTTAAAAGGTGATTTACCTGATATTGCCAAGAGTAAAATGGTGCTGCTTGAGCCCTAACAGTGATTAACCTAATGATGGCAAAAGGGCTGGCTTATGGCCAACCCTTTTAAAATTCTTTAATGAAACTCGTATTATGCGTAGGCGCAGCGTAGTCTCATGATTTCCTGATTCACTTCCTTCACCGTCTGAAAGTGGCGCTTGTCTGCGCGCTCTGGCAAGATCAGTTTGCCATTATCGAATTCAAATTTTCCAACCCCGTAAATATAGATTCTTCCTTTAAAAAGCCGACTTACGTGTTTAGCTATCATACCTGGCGTATAGCGCTTAAACAGTCTCATACTTCGATCCTTCTGTTATTCTAACACTGCAAATTATAAATAAATTGCGCCTCTAATAGTGTGATTGCCATAGAGGAATATGCAGTTATTGGTGACTCTTTTGGATATTTGTGCTGCCGTAGGCAAAATGTTGGATAAATACCCATGTTTGCGTGATTATCTCCTCAAAATAGTGCTAACAAAAAATGCTCAGTGCACCATTCACTTGGTGCATATTAAGCACGACAAATATTACACTTTAAAGAATAGCTGCTGTTTATGGAAAGTGTTAAATTTTGGTTAAGAATAGCCTAAAAAAAGCCCGCTTAAATAATAGGCGGGCGAATAGTCACAGATGCATTACACAAAAAGTGGATGTCCTGAAACAATCAGTGGATTCACTTTTTTGCTGGTCAGGGCAACTTCTCGTTTGTCCTGACCAGCATTGTTAAGAGTACGTCAAAATAAACCTTGTGACTATTTATGTTTCAGTAATGACTAAAAATTCACCTCTAATATTGTGTGATTTAGAGAGCGATCACGTGCCAATGTAATGGATTACATTGTTGCATTCTTTTTCCTGAAATTTATTCGAGATAGGCGAGTGTTACAAAGCATACGCCTCGTAAAGAGGCGCATGGTCAATATGAGGAAGAAGCTTATTCGTCAGTAAGAGAGTAGGGGAGAGCTTGCATAAACCAACGAGTGTTTGGTTGGCTTGCAAGACGAAACTCAGTTTCTGGCTCGAGATTGTTTGGTAAGACGATTAAACCGATAGCGGTATTATCAGCAAACGTGTAATGAACCATTAATTGCCCAGCACTACGCCAGTTTTCTCCAACTGAGCGTTCGATCATGATTGGTTGATCATTACTTAGCGGTTGCTCAATGTTGCCTTGAAGGATGTACATTGCACGCTTATTAATACCTCGATATTTAGCGCGAGCGACGGTTTCTTGGCCTGTATAACACCCTTTATTAAAGCTGATACCATTAAAGGCCTGAAGATTAACGGCTTGCGGTATGTGCTCATTTTGATCCGCTTGACCAAGGACGGGGACTGCTTCTTCGATATCAAAGCGAGTCCACGTTTCCTCGGTGACTTTCAGTGCTTCACTTTGCGTCATGAGCTGTTGCGCGGTTTGCTCTGAAACAAGTAATAGCCAACGTTGGGATGAAATTTTGATGGCGCTACCGCCGTCAATCAAACGCACCTCACCTTCATCCGCCGTTAATGTATTGATATATTGCTCAGCTTGTTCGCCCATAACACCCAGAGCGATGTCTTGGCTCTGGCTGATATTGACCTTAGAAAAAATAGCGTATTTTTTCAGCTCTCTTAATTCAGCCTCTATCGCTGATAAAGGCTGGAACATCGCATAACCATCGTGATGATGGAACAGGCGAAAGACGGACCACACTTTGCCTTTCGCATCACAATGGGCGCCTAAGGTTGACTGTGTTGGTTCAAGAGTGACGACATTACAGGTCACTTGGCCTTGCAAATAGGCTTTTTTATCATTGCCTGAAATGATGATAGCGCCCCAGGATGCAAGATGAGTCAGCATAAGTGGTGGAAGTGAGTCATTGGCGGTTACTGCGAGAGGTGTCAATGTGTTTTGCCAGTCCATAGTCGTTACCTAAAGAGAATCTTGAGCCCCATGTTAATCCGGAAATTTTTTTTTGTCAGCTTGAACAGGGACTGTGACTCATCTACTAGTTGTATCTTCATCCAGTTGATACACTCAACGCAAATAAACATAAGGTGAGGAAAACCGATGTACACCACTGAAGAAAAAGCAAGAATCAAGTGGGCATGCCGTCGTGGAATGTTAGAGCTCGATGTGGTTGTGATGCCGTTCTTTGAAGAGTGCTTTGATTCTCTGAATGAAAATGAGCAACGAGATTTCGTTTCCCTACTTGAGTCTGACGACCCTGATCTATTTACTTGGATTATGGGGCATGGTCGTAGCGAAAATCTTGGGCATGCGGCCATGGTGGATAAAATTGTTGCCCACAACCTCAGCAAAGTGCGTTAATTTCGTATTATTTCCTTCCCATTTTGCCCGCATTACTAACTTCATTTTTTTGATGATAGCCGTGTGGGCATTATTGATATCGCCGATTCCACTTGTAACGCTCCCCTTATTTTACGCACCTCTTATCACGGCGCAAAAGAGTACCTCACTGTTAGTCCCTAGCTTAATCGGCCAATTCAAGCTCACGAGTCACGGTGAGTGGCAATGTGCCGACCAGAACCTGTCCATTGAAAAGGTTTCTACACAGTTTGCGTTTATGGTGTTGATCATTTATGCACAACAAGGTAAGCGCTATCTGTTGTGGCGCGACAGTTGTGTGGAAGCGGATTATCGCCGCTTATTGGTGCAGCTTCGGCAGGTTACCCATAGCCAATCACCAACAATAAAGGAGCGATAAACGCTCCTTTATTCATTCGGTCAACTTGACGCTAACAGATGATCGTTGGCGAGCTTACTCGTCTGGCGTTAAGATCGTTGGACCACTATTTTCGGCTAACTCTGGATAATCGAGCGTGTAGTGCAAACCGCGGCTCTCTTTGCGTTGCATAGCACAACGCACCATCAACTCTGCCACTTGCAGTAAGTTACGCAGCTCAAGCAGGTTATTTGAAACGCGGAAATGACTATAGTATTCGTGGGTTTCTTGTTGCAGTAATTGAATGCGGCGTAGTGCTCGCTCTAAGCGCTTATCTGTGCGGACAATCCCCATGTAATCCCACATAAATAGGCGCAGTTCATGCCAGTTATGTTGGATTACGACCTCTTCATCAGAGTTATTGACCTTACTTTCATCCCAACCGGGTAAGCTTGGTGGGAGCTGAGCCGTTGGTAATCCTTTTAAAATATCCTTTGCCGCTGACCAGGCATAAACGACGCATTCTAATAGAGAGTTCGACGCCATTCGGTTAGCACCGTGCAAACCGGTGTAGCTAACTTCGCCGATCGCATACAGGTTATGCAGATCCGTTTTACCTTGTTTATTGACAATAACGCCACCACAAGTGTAGTGCGCCGCAGGAACAATCGGAATCGGCTCTTTGGTCATATCAATGCCCAAATCCATCAAGCGTGTATAAATGGTTGGGAAATGTTTTTCAATAAAATCGGCCGGTTTGTGGCTGATGTCCAGATACATACAATCAGCACCTAAACGCTTCATCTCATAGTCGATGGCGCGAGCCACGATATCACGAGGAGCCAGTTCGGCACGTTCATCAAAATCGAGCATGAATCGTGAACCGTCTGGGCGTCTTAAAAAAGCGCCTTCGCCACGTAATGCTTCTGTCAGTAGGAAATTACGTGCTTCAGGGTGGAAAAGACAAGTTGGATGGAATTGATTGAACTCAAGGTTCGCCACTCGGCATCCTGCACGCCACGCCATTGCGATACCATCACCTGAGGAAACATCAGGGTTAGAGGTATATTGATACACTTTTGAGGCGCCGCCCGTGGCTAAAACGACAAACTTAGCGCGGATCGTTTCAACGTGTTCCTCATTGCGGTTCCAAATATAAGCGCCAACCACTCTTTTTTTATCACCACCGATTTTATCTTCGGTGATTAAATCCAGTGCATTGTGACGTTCAAGGATAGTAATGTTGGGGTGATTATGAACATTGTCTTGCAAGGAGGTTTGCATTGCCATGCCAGTGGCGTCAGCCGCGTGCAAGATGCGGCGATGACTATGGCCGCCTTCACGAGTTAAGTGATAGCGAGGTGCTTCATCACTGTCATTCTCTTCTCTGTCAAAAGGAACGCCGCCATCGATAAGCCACTGAACACACTCTTTAGCATGCTCGGCGATGAAACGGACAGTATCCTCTTCACAGATCCCTGCGCCCGCAATTTGAGTGTCTTCGACGTGTGACTCAATACTGTCTGATTCGTCAAAAACAGCGGCAATCCCCCCTTGGGCGTAATAAGTGGCACCTTCACTGCGTGGTCCCTTACTCAGTACAATGACTTTACTGTGTTTTGCTACGCGTAGTGCGAGCGATAAACCCGCTGCGCCACTGCCTACGACTAATACATCGCATAGATGTTCACGGTTTGCGTTCATAAAACTTTTAAATTCCCGAACTAGAGTAGAGTTGTCCAACTCTCATTTTAAATATGCATTGCATGTATCTATACTCTTGAAGTGATTCAGCCGCAAGGTTTATCCACTAACGGTATCGCTATGGCTTCAAGCCAATAGCAGTAGAGAAAGATTTGATGCAATACTTTGTAAATGCCATTGTCTTTCGTCTTATCGACCCTCACTATATTGGGGATCCCCTATAGTGAAATTAGATCACATTTATTGAATAATGCTTGGCAAATATTTTTAGACAGAATGGAACTTTCTATTCTCCCTTGAGTCACAATAGTGCTCATGTAAGCGGTGGTGTCAATACTACATTTTGCATAATGAATGCCCATATCTGAGAAGGTAAGGGGAATAACAATAGGAGTACAGGCTCGAATGAACGAGCAACTGACCGATCAAGTATTGATTGAGCGAGTTCAGAGTGGAGATAAGCAAGCGTTTAACCTTTTGGTTTTAAGGTACCAAAATAAAGTCTGCAACCTTATTTCTCGGTATGTGAGCAATTCCGGAGATGTAGCCGATGTCGCACAAGAAGCGTTCATCAAAGCGTATCGGGCTATCCCAAGTTTTCGCGGAGAGAGTGCCTTTTACACTTGGCTATACCGTATTGCTGTTAATACCGCTAAGAATCACATTGTAGCCCAAAGTCGTAGACCGCCCGCTAGCGATGTTGATGCTGAAGATGCTGAATATTACGAAAGTGGCAACGCATTAAAAGAAATATCGAACCCTGAGAACATTACGTTGTCGAAAGAATTGCAGCGGGTCGTTTTTGGTGCGATAGAAGCGTTGCCTGAAGATTTGAAAACTGCGATGACCTTGCGTGAACTGGATGGTTTAAGTTACGAGGAAATAGCAGAAGTCATGGATTGTCCTGTAGGAACGGTGCGTTCTCGCATCTTCCGTGCTCGTGAAGCGGTAGAAAAGAAAATTAAACCTCTTTTATAGCGCTCAAACTGGTAACGAAAATGGTGAATAAATAATGGCTGACAAAGAAAGACTTTCAGCACTCATGGATGGGGAAATGGTCGATAAAGCGCTCATTCAAGAATTAGAGCTCGACCAAGAAAGTTTGCAAACGTGGAAAAATTACCATTTGGTTGGTGATGTGATGCGTGGAGATGCCCCAGTCCGAGCTGAGTGGGATATTGCACAGAGCGTTGCATTAGCATTGGATGACGAGCCCGCACACAGTCGTTTACAATCTGCTTCGGTTATTGATTTTCGTGATGCAAGCCGTGAGTCTCAGCCGACGCCAGCTCAAGCTCGTCGGCAGTTACCGGCTTGGCTTTCCCAATTTGGCCAGGTTGCGGTTGCTGCGTGTGTGTCGTTTGTGGTGATTTTAGGTGTTCAACAATACGGTGGCCGTGATTCAGGAGTGAATCAAAACGACCAATTACCCGTACTGCAAACCATTCCGTTGGCTGGCAGCGCAGAGCCAGTGAGCTTAACGCGTGATTCAGTAGAGCGCCAAACCAGCGAAAGCCGCGTGCAAGAACAACGTCGCCGCGTAAACGCATTATTGCAAGACTACGAGCTGCAACTTCGCCTGAACAGTGAAAGTGCAAGCCCACATAACGATGTACTTGAATCGGTAGTTGAATGAATAAATTCCTGATCAGTGCACTGGCGCTGTTCAGTTTGAACTCTACATTAGCCTTTGCAGAAGACCAACCTGCAGAGGCTTTGTTGCTTCAAATGAACGAGGCCAGTCAGCATTTAAATTATGAGCTGTCTTACATTCTGATTAAGAAAAACAGCATCGATCCACTGCTGTATCGTCATGCAAGTCAAGGCGATCAGCAATTTGCGCATCTCGTTTATCTCAGCGGCCCGATCCGTGAAGTGATTCGCCGTGGCAATGAAGTGAGTTACATTGAACCTGGGGTAGAACCGTTCACCATTGAGTCAAGCACTATGGTTGCGCCTACGATTCCGATGCTAACCAGCAATGTCACCGAATTAGGCCGTTACTACGATTTCGTCAAAGTTGGCCGTGCACGTGAAGCGGGTACGGCTTGCCAAGTGGTGCGAGTGGTGCCGAAAGATGGCTTACGCTATTCCTATATTTTGTGGGTAGATGAAACCAGTAACTTGCCATTGCGAGCTGATTTAGTCGATCGCGACGGCGAGGTGCTTGAGCAATATCGCACTATCTCTTACGCCATTAGCGACAAATTAGCACAGGCAATGCAAGGGCTAAATGACGTTGAGTTACCCGAGGTATTGACGTTACCGAAAGGCAACCTTACGGAAAGTTTTTGGCAAGTGAGTTGGAAACCTGAAGGCTTTGAACCCAAAGAGCTTAACCGTTATCGTATGGCGATTACTGAGCGTTTGGTAGAGAGCCAGATGTTCAGTGATGGGCTATTTAGTTTTTCTGTCTATATTTCCGATAGTGACAACCATTCGCTGAAAGGCCAACTGGTTCGTCAAGGTCGCCGTACCCTGCATAGTGTGGTGAAAGGAAACAATGAAATCTCAGTGGTCGGTGATATTCCACCGGCAACGGCGCAGCGCATTGCTCAATCGGTGACGTTTGTCCAGCCTGCGGCGACCTCAACAGAGGCAACCAAACCATGATGACGGCGTTAGCAACAGTCACCGCTGTTCAACCTGATGCTAAAGGGTTTCACGTTGAACTCAGTTGTCAGCAGCAGACAAGTTGCAGCAGTTGTTCGTCCTCCAAAAGTTGTGGTACTGGGATCGTATCGAAAGCGATTGGTAACAAAGCGCTGTTATGGCAACTCGATACGAAAAAACCAGTGAAGCAAGGCCAGACGGTTGAAATCGGTTTCCCCGAAAAAAGCTTGCTTCAATCGGCAGCCTTAGTGTATTTGGTGCCGCTTTTTATGATGATGTTTGGCGCTTGGCTGGGTGAGAGCCTCTTGGCCCCTTGGCTCGGTTTAGGTGAGGGCATCGTGATCATCACGGCCGCTGTTTTTATCGCGCTGGGGATCGGAATTGCCAAACGTTGCTCTGTGGTTCTTGAAAAACGATCGCAGCAAGAGGTGGTTTTGGTCCGAGTCCTTGGTGAACCTATCGCCTAATTTATGATGCGAACCCTACCGAAATTGGGTAGAATCGGCCAACTTTATGGAAACGCCGCTTGATGTGGCTTTCTTATGTCCCTTTTTTCAAGAGTTTAGTCATCCCAAATCTATGAAGCACATTCGTAACTTTTCGATTATCGCCCACATCGACCATGGTAAGTCGACCCTATCTGACCGTTTGATCCAAGTTTGTGGTGGATTAAGTGATCGTGAAATGGAATCTCAAGTTCTAGACTCTATGGACCTTGAGCGTGAGCGTGGCATCACCATCAAAGCACAGAGTGTGACGCTCGATTACAAAGCAAACGATGGCGAGACATACCAGCTCAACTTTATCGATACTCCTGGACACGTTGACTTTTCTTATGAAGTTTCCCGTTCTTTAGCCGCCTGTGAAGGTGCTCTATTGGTGGTGGATGCTGGTCAAGGCGTTGAAGCGCAAACATTGGCTAACTGTTATACCGCCATTGAAATGGACCTTGAAGTTGTCCCAATCCTAAATAAGATTGATTTGCCAGCCGCAGAGCCTGAACGCGTAGCGGAAGAAATTGAAGATATTGTCGGCATCGATGCTATTGACGCAGTGCGCTGCTCTGCGAAAACAGGCCTTGGCGTGGATGAAGTGCTAGAAAAAATCGTTTCTGGTATTCCGGCTCCTGAGGGCGATCCTGCTGCGCCGCTGCAAGCGTTAATCATCGATTCTTGGTTTGATAACTACTTAGGTGTTGTCTCTTTAGTGCGAGTGAAAAATGGTGCGCTGAAGAAAAATGACAAGATTAAAGTGATGAGCACAGGCCAAACTTGGGGTATTGACCGTTTAGGTATTTTTACGCCAAAACAAGTCGACAAAACCATGTTGAACACTGGTGAAGTGGGCTGGGTGGTTTGTGGTATTAAAGACATTCTCGGCGCTCCTGTAGGTGATACTCTGACCAGCGCGAAAGATCCGTGTGAAAAAGCATTGCCAGGCTTTAAAAAAGTGAAACCGCAGGTGTATGCGGGGCTTTTCCCTGTCTCTTCTGATGATTACGAAAACTTTCGTGATGCGTTAGGTAAACTGAGCCTAAACGATGCCTCGTTATTCTATGAGCCAGAAAGTTCGGCCGCCCTTGGTTTTGGTTTCCGTTGTGGTTTCTTGGGTATGCTCCACATGGAGATTATTCAAGAGCGTTTAGAGCGCGAATACGATCTTGACCTTATCACCACTGCGCCAACGGTAGTCTATGAAGTGAAGAAGACCGATGGCACGATGCTTTATGTTGATAGCCCTGCTAAATTGCCTGCGGTGAACGACATTGAAGAGATTCGTGAACCGATTGCGCGTTGTAACATTTTGACCCCTTCTGAATATTTGGGTAACGTCATTATGTTGTGCGTTGAAAAACGTGGCGTGCAGGTTGATATGGTCTATCACGGTAACCAAGTAGCCTTGACTTATGATGTGCCGATGGCCGAAGTGGTGCTTGATTTCTTTGACCGCTTGAAGTCAACTTCTCGTGGTTATGCATCACTTGATTATGGTTTCCAACGCTTTGAAGCTTCAAGCATGGTCCGTGTGGATATCTTGCTGAATGGTGACAAAGTGGATGCGCTAGCCATCATCACTCACAAAGACAATTCGCAAACGCGTGGTCGTCAAGTGGTTGAGAAAATGAAAGAGTTTATCCCTCGCCAAATGTTTGATATTGCGATTCAAGCGGCGATCGGTAACCACATTATTGCTCGTTCAACCGTGAAGCAGCTGCGTAAAAACGTACTGGCGAAATGTTACGGTGGCGATATTAGCCGTAAGAAGAAACTGCTTAAGAAGCAGAAAGAAGGTAAGAAGCGCATGAAGCAAATTGGTAATGTTGAGTTGCCACAAGAAGCCTTCCTTGCCATTTTGCACGTAGGTAAAGATTAAGCATTGCTTTGTTCTTATGCATGCAGCAGTCACCATTTAAGTGAAAGAGTTTCGGCTCTTTCACTTTCGTATTTTTAGATAAGGGAACTCCATGGCGAATACATTTTCACTCATCTTGGTGATCGTCACATTAGTGACTGGCATAGTTTGGGTGCTGGAGAAGTTGGTGTGGGCGAAAAAACGCCAACAGAAGATGGCCGCTATTGAAGCGCAAACCAACGGCTTGGATGACAAACTCAGTGCCAAAATTTCCGCGCAACCTTGGTGGATTGAAAACAGTGTTTCCATCTTCCCTGTGATTGCTTTTGTGCTGGTGCTACGCTCTTTTGTGTACGAACCTTTTCAGATTCCATCTGGCTCAATGATGCCAACGTTGCTGGTGGGCGATTTCATCTTAGTTGAGAAATACGCTTACGGTTTGAAAGACCCAGTATGGCGTACTCAACTGGTCGAAACTGGTAAACCAGAGCGTGGTGATGTCGTGGTCTTTAAATACCCACCGCAACCAAGCATTGACTACATCAAGCGCGTGGTCGGCATGCCGGGCGACACAGTTCGTTATAGCAGCAACAAAGAGATTTGTATTCAAGCTCAAGGTTCAACAGAATGTAAACAGGTCAAACTGTCCAATGTTGAAGAGAGTGAGTTCAACCAAAATGGCATCCCTTTAATTCAAGTGAATGAAAAGTTAGGTCAGGTTGAACACCAGATTTTGATCAATCCATTGCGTCGTGATCGTGTTGATGCTTATCAGCCACGCCATGGCGTTAATGAATGGGTTGTTCCTCAAGGTCAGTATTTTGTGATGGGTGATAACCGTGACAACAGTGCTGATAGCCGTTACTGGGGCTTTGTTCCAGAAGCAAACTTAGTCGGTAAAGCGGTCGGTATTTGGATAAGTTTTGAGTTTGAACGTGGTGCCGATAGCGTTTTACCTTCGTGGATCCCAACTGGTGTGCGTTTTAACCGCATTGGTGGCATTAACTAGGCTAGCTTTGGCTAGCCATCACTACATCGAGAGAGCATGAATTCTCCAATTAGTAAATTAGAAACTAAACTCGGTTATTCATTTAATGATCCCGAGTTTATTTCCTTAGCACTGACACATCGCAGTGCAAATGGTAAGCACAATGAACGTCTTGAGTTTCTGGGCGATTCAATTTTAAGTTTTGTCATCGCTGATGAGCTGTACCACCGTTTCCCTAAAATTAACGAAGGGGATATGAGTCGTATGCGCGCTACGCTTGTGCGTGGTCACACATTGGCTGAACTGGGCAGAGAATTTTGCCTAGGAGATTACTTAAAATTAGGTCCAGGTGAGTTGAAAAGTGGTGGTTTCCGCCGTGATTCAATCCTTGCTGATGCCGTAGAAGCCATCATTGGTGCGATTTATTTAGACAGCGATACCGAAGTAGTACGACGTATTATTTTGAGCTGGTATCAAGAGCGCCTTGACGCCATTGAGCCGGGCGTATCGCAAAAAGACCCAAAAACTCGCCTACAAGAGTTTCTGCAAGGTAGAAGAAAGCAACTGCCTATCTACACAGTGACTAATATTAAAGGTGAAGCACACAACCAAGAATTTACGGTATCGTGTGATGTAGCAGGAATGGGAACGCCTGTAATTGGTAAAGGCACCAGTCGTCGTAAAGCTGAACAATCGGCGGCTGAAATTGCACTAGAGCAACTGACAAATGGCTGATAACGAATTTGATTTGGATGCGTACTTCGCATCAAACACCAACAGCAATGAAGCAACTCCCGAAAGTGGTGAGCAGCACTGTGGTTTTATCGCCATTGTGGGTCGCCCCAATGTCGGGAAATCAACCCTGCTGAATAACTTACTGGGACAAAAGATATCCATCACATCGCGCAAGCCTCAAACCACTCGTCACCGCATTATGGGTGTCGATACAGAGGGACCGTACCAAGCGATTTACGTTGATACTCCGGGGTTACACATCGAAGAAAAGCGTGCGATTAACCGCTTGATGAACCGTGCGGCAAGTAGTTCACTCAGTGATGTTAACTTAGTGCTGTTCTTAGTCGATGGCACTCAGTGGACCGCCGATGATGAAATGGTGCTCAACAAACTACGTAATGCTAATTTCCCTGTAGTGTTGTGTGTCAATAAAGTCGATAACGTGAAAGATCGTAACGATGTAATGATGCATATGCTAGAGCTATCGAAGAAAATGGAATTTGTTGATGTCGTGCCGATTGCGGCAAAACATGGCAAAAACGTCGATGTATTGCGTAAACATGTGCGTGAGCATTTACCTCAAGCCACGCATCACTTCCCTGAAGAGTATGTGACTGATCGCTCGCAGCGCTTCATGGCTTCCGAGATTGTGCGTGAAAAACTGATGCGCTTTACTGGTGAAGAGCTGCCGTATTCAGTAACCGTTGAAATTGAACGTTTTGACTATAACCCTGAAACCGATGGTTTTCATATCAACGCGTTGATCCTCGTTGAACGCAGCGGCCAGAAAAAAATGGTGATCGGCAAAGGTGGTGAAAAAATCAAAACCATCGGCCGTGAAGCGCGTTTAGATATGGAAGAGTTGTTTGGTCGCAAGGTTTACCTAGAAACTTGGGTGAAAGTGAAATCCGGGTGGGCAGATGATGAACGTGCCCTTCGTAGCCTTGGTTATATTGACGATCTATAACCTCTATTCGAGGTGGGCGAGAACATCGCTCACCTTTGAGTGCTGATATGTCAGACGGTTTACAGCGCTGTTTTGTCCTTCATCGACGTCCTTATAGCGAGTCGAGCCTAATCCTTGATGTGTTTAGCGAGGAGTATGGCCGCGTCACCTTAATGTCCAAAGGCGCACGCAGTAAACGATCGAACTTAAAAGGTGCACTGCAACCTTTTACCCCCTTATTGCTCAAATGGTCAGGCTACGGTTCAATGAAAACCTTGCGCCAAGCAGAACCGATTAGCCTTGGCTTACCGCTCAGTGGTATTCATCTCTATTCTGCAATGTACGTCAATGAGCTGATTGGCCGCGTGCTTGCGCAAGAAGTGCCTTGCCCAGGTCTGTTCCATGATTATCTGCATGCACTCACCGAGTTAGCTCAGTGTGAAAATCCAGAACCAGCACTGCGCCGTTTTGAACTCGCGTTGCTAGCTTCAATGGGTTATGGCGTTGATTTCTTGCATTGCGCCGGAACGGGAGAAGCCATCGATCCTCGCATGACTTATCGCTATCGCGAGCAAAAAGGTTTTATCGCTTCTGTTAGGCGCGATAACCTCACGTTTATGGGCGATGAGTTGATTGCCATTAGTGAGCGGCGCTTTGTCAGTAAAGAGCAGCTTCAAGCGGCAAAACGCTTTACACGCATAGCGTTAAAGCCGTATCTTGGCGGCAAACCTTTAAAAAGCAGGGAGCTTTTCCTGCCCATGTCTAGTTTTTCCAGAGTACGGAGTATAGGAAAATGAGCGCAATTTACTTAGGCGTTAATATCGATCACATCGCCACGTTACGAAATGCCCGCGGTACCAAATACCCAGATCCCGTGCATGCTGCTGAAATGGCAGAGCGTGCCGGAGCCGATGGCATTACCATTCACCTACGTGAAGACCGACGCCATATCAAGGATCGCGATGTGCGTATTTTACGCGAGACGTTGCAAACTCGAATGAACCTTGAGATGGCCGTTACCGACGAAATGATTGATATTGCTCTGCAAACTCAGCCTGAATTTGTGTGTTTAGTGCCTGAAAAGCGTGAAGAACTAACGACGGAAGGTGGGCTGGACGTATTAGGACAGCTTGACAAAGTGAAAGCGGCAACCGAAAAACTGACCGCTGCAGGCATCAAAGTCTCTCTGTTTATTGATGCTGATCGTGAGCAGATTAACGCGGCTAAAACTTGCGGTGCACCGTTTATTGAATTGCATACTGGTCATTACGCCGATGCAACAACCGAAGCGGATCAGCAAGATGAGTTAAAGAAAATTGCGGCGGCTGCGAGCTATGCGAGTGATTTGGGCATTACGGTGAACGCTGGTCACGGTTTGACTTACCACAACGTAGCTGCCATTGCTGCACTGCCTGAAATTTACGAACTCAACATTGGGCACTCGATTATCGGGCGTGCTGTATTTGATGGTTTGGAAAAATCGGTCGCCGATATGAAAGCCATCATGCAAGCGGCTCGCAAATAAGGTCTACCGATGGCGATTATCGGCTTAGGGACTGATATTGCGGAAATTGAACGCATAGAAAAAGCATTGTCACGCAGTGGCGATGCTTTTGCCGAGCGGGTGCTAACCCAAGATGAATTGGCGGTGTTCTATTCGCTCAAGAAAAAAGGGCGCTATTTAGCGAAACGTTTTGCCGCTAAAGAAGCGGCATCTAAAGCGCTTGGTACGGGTATTGCGCATGGCGTTAGCTTTCAGGATTTTACCGTCACCAACGACGCCAACGGAAAACCCGTGCTAACACTATCAGGTAAGGCTAAGCAGTTGGCTGCCACAGCCAGTGTGAATCACATTCACCTAACCATTTCTGATGAGCGCCATTATGCGGTGGCGACGGTGATTTTAGAGTCTTAATCTGTCAATCTTCTCTGCTTGCTGACAAGCAAATACTGCTGAGCGGCAAGCCCCTTTTTTCATTCGGTTAAATTGTTTCTTGGGTTAAATTGCTCATTCGCTTAAATACGGTTTAGCGGTAGCGACCACTTTGTCCATCTCATCTTGTAATTCAAATAACTCCGGTTCGACATCGCTGATGGATTTGCCCGATCGCAATGCCTGTTCGAGCGCTGCGCACACTTTTTTCAAGCGGGGTACGCCACTGTATGAGCAACTGCCGTGCAGTTTATGAATATGGTGCAGTAGATCTTGGGTAGGGTATTCATCATCTTCCAACGCCATGCTGACGACTTGGCTCACCTGTGGAATCGAATCAACTAGCATCTGTAGCAGCTCTTTGGCCAAATCTTCCTTGTTGGCTGATTGTTTGAGTGCATTTTGCCAGTCAATGATAATGGTGTGATTAGGCTGCTCAGCTTCCTGTGACGGCGACGGTATAACTTGTTCTGTGAGTTGTAATTTCTCCAACTGTTTACGGTTGGCGTAGGGGTTCCAGTGTGCTAACACTTGCTGCAAGATGTGCTCTTCAATTGGCTTAGTGAGGTAATCATCCATTCCTTCTTTCAGCAGACGATCGCGCTCTCCGATCATTGCATGAGCCGTTACCGCAATCACGGGCGTTTGGTGATTGAGTACCGTTTTCTTAATTTCTTGGCAAGCGGTGACCCCATCCATCTGTGGCATTTGGATGTCCATCAAAATCATATCAAATTTCTGTCGGCTTGCTTGTTCGACCGCTTCTTGGCCATTCGTACAAGCGATGACGGTTTCAACACGTTCTTGCAGCAGGGCCATGATCAGTTTGAGGTTGGCAGGGTTATCATCCACCGCCATTACTTTCAGGGGCAGTGTATCGAGTGTGATCGGTAGATCTTGAATGGCAGGCTGTACCGGTTGGTGCGCGATTAACAGTTGCAGCAATTTTTTACGCGACAGTGGCTTGGTAATGCACTGCACTGGATGATGCTGCATTAAATAATCGGATAGTGCGAGCTCGGTACTTGGTGTACCGATAATCACGTTGTCGGCAAGCTGAATAGCCTTTGTGACCCACTGCTCAACCAAATCTAAATCAGTCTCTCTACTTGGGGCTAAATTGAGTAATACATAATCGAAGCGATCCGTCTCTTCTGGCATCACTGCTCGATATGTGACGCTCAACCCTGCCTGCACCAACATTTGCTGGATGATGGAGGCGGCTTGCATATTGGGTTCAACGAGCAACAGCTGTTTATTGCTCAAAATATGTGGGTCAAGCCAGTCGCTCATCGGCATTTCAGTGGTATTAAGACGCAGCGTAAACCAGAAGGTGGAACCTTGGTGAAGACGGCTGGTGAGGCTAATTTCACCGCCCATGTGGCTGACCAATTTCTGAGTAATAACCAAACCAAGTCCAGTACCGCCGTAGCGACGAGAAATACTGGCATCGGCTTGGCTAAAGGCTTGGAACAGTTGTGCTTGTTGGCGCTCTGAAATACCAATGCCGGTGTCGCGCACCATAAATTGCAGCTCAACCACATTGTCGCGTTGTGAGCGCAATTCAACACTGATGTCGATGTTGCCACGTTCGGTGAACTTAATCGAGTTACCGACAAGGTTGGTCAACACTTGTTGGATACGAAGTGGGTCACCGACCAAGCCTGCTGGGATTTTTTGATCCACTTTAAGAGTAATTTCCAATCCTTTTTCATGAGCACTGGTCGCTTGGAGGTTAACCACCTCTTCCAAACTTTCTTGAAACTCGAACGGAATATTTTCCAGCGCTAACTTACCGGCTTCTAGCTTGGAGAAATCCAAAATGTCATTGATGATGTTCAATAAGTTATTGGCCGATTTTTCAATGGTTTGTAAGTAATCTGCTTGGCTATTCGTCAACTGGGTTTTGAGCATTTGGCGGGTGAAGCCAATGACACCGTTAAGCGGCGTGCGCAACTCATGGGACATGTTGGCAAGAAATTCTGATTTTATGCGCGCGGCTTCTTGGGCGCGTTTTTTGGCAATGTCCAATTCAACGTTTTGGATTTCCAACTGCTCTAAGGTTTCTCGCAAATCCGAGGTGGCTTGGTCGATACTGTGCTGCATTTCGACGTGATATTCCGATAGCGATACCGCCATCGCGTTGATCCCTTTTTTGAGCGAATCTAACTCACCGTGCATTTTGCCTTCGATCCGCACATCAAGGTGGCCGCGACGAATTCTATCCACCATGTTTTTCATGTGTGAGATAGGGCGAGTCACATCGTGCAGGAGTCGGAATGCGAACATCCCTGATAAACCGAGCCCAAGCGCAAGCACTAAAAAGGCGGAAAAGACCTCTTGATACTGTTGTAAACGCAATGAAGAGAGATCCAACTCTATCGCGATATAGCCGAGCGCAGGCGTTGATGTATTGGCATTTATGCCTTCGGTTAGACGGTTTTCAGCCAAAATTGGCGTGCGCAGTATTAAAGTGTTCTCGGTGAGATTTGAGCTGCTTAAAATCGGAATGGGCTTATCTTTTGGATAAGTTAAGCTTTCAAAGTTAGGGTGAAAATTCGAGGTAACAAACAGTTCGTGGTTGGCGTCAAACACCGCAATACTGCGGACAAATTTAGAGTTCTTCCGATGCGCGTAGCTGATAATGCGGCGTACCGACTCACGGCTTTGGTTTTTTAAGGCGTCTTCACTAGCAATGGCCAAAGGCTCGATGATGCTCGCCCCCGCATTGATCACCTGTTTTTCCAGATCATGGTAGCGATTGAATGAGAAAAAAGCACTGAGCAACAAGCCGATAATTAAGGTTGGAGCTAAGGTTAAAGTAATAACGCGCGCGCGTAAGCCATATCTGGTCATTATTGTCTAAACATCGTGGTGTGGATATGGGAAAATAGCCCGCAATTTGATGAGCAAGCCTGTACGAAAATCGTTTAATTGACGGCTAGCTTAATCAAGTCGAGTAAGTTCGACAATCATCCCCGCACTAAATAGTGACGCTAGGGCAAAAAACATCGATTTAATTTTACTTAGGCACAGAGCATGGCACGTTTTTTCCAACCGAAAAAGAAAGCGCAATTAGAAACAAAACATCAAACGGTATTGATTGAACGTCTTGATCATCAAGGTTCTGGTATCGCTTATCAACACAATAAACTGCTTTTTGTTGATGGCGCGCTGCCCGGTGAGCAAGTGCTGATGCAGCTAACTGAAAGCAAAAGTAAATACTCTCGCGGTCAGTTGATTAAAGTCTTAACGGCCAGTGAACAACGCGTGACGCCATTTTGTCGCCATTACGGTCAATGTGGTGGTTGCGATCTGCAGCATTTAGAGCACAGTGCGCAGGTGGCGCACAAAGAGCAAACACTCTCGCAATTGATGAGTAAATTCGCCGGACAAACGTTGGCATTGAGCCCCGCAATAAGTTGCGCCAATAAAGGCTATCGCCGCCGCGCCCGCATCAGCGTGTTGTGGGACAAAAAGCAGCAACAGCTGCAATTTGGCTTTCGCAAAAAGCAGAGCAAGCAAATCGTTAACGTGACGGACTGCCCAGTGCTAGAACCACAACTCAACACGCTACTTACACCTATCCAAGCGCTGTTAACGCAATTTAAATCTCAGCAAGCGATTGGCCATGTTGAATTGGTGCTGGGTGATCAAGGCGCGATGATGGTGTTGCGCCATCTTCAGCCGCTGCCAAGTGAAGATCACGCGGCGCTGCTGGCGTTTGCTCAGCAGCATCATCTCACTTTGTATGTGATGCCAGAAAGCGATCAGCTCGAACGTCTTCACGGAGAGATGGCAAGCTACTGTGAAACCGGATCAGTTATCGAATTTTTGCCCTCCAACTTTATTCAAGTCAATCGTCAAGTAAACCAAAAAATGGTGGCTCAAGCATTGGAATGGTTAGCCTTGACTGAGGATGACCGAGTGTTGGACCTATTTTGTGGCGTAGGGAACTTTAGTTTGCCGATGGCCCAATACGCTCAATCGGTGGTGGGCATTGAAGGTGTGGATGAGATGGTTGAGCAAGCGACACAAAACGCGCAGCGCAATCAAATCGACAATATCACGTTCTACCAAGCAAATTTGGAACAAGATATGTCAACGCAAGCGTGGGCAAAGCAAAAATTTGCTAAAGTACTACTCGACCCAGCGCGAGCCGGGGCGGCAGGCATTGTCGACCAATTGGCTAAGCTCGGTGCTCAGCGCGTGGTGTACGTTTCTTGTAACCCGGCAACACTGGCAAGAGACAGTCAAAGTTTACTCAGCCAAGGTTATAAGTTGGTAAAACTTGGCATGTTGGATATGTTTCCACACACCAGTCATTTAGAATCGATGGCGCTATTTGTAAAAAGTCGGTAGACAGAGAACTAACTCAGTCGAAGTTAGTCGAATACCACAAACTATAAAACTAGGACGAATCAGATGGTTGCGGTACGAAGCGCACACTTGAATCCAGACGAACAGTTTGAGCTAGATAAATGGATTGCGAGTTTACATCAAGATAAAAGCACAGCTTCTAAACTGACGGACGTATATCGTCAGTGTGAAACGTTATTAGAAGGTCATGCCAAAGGACCGCTACTGCTGTGGCGCGGCCGTGAAATGATCGAAATCCTGATTACCTTATCGATGGATCGCGCCACTTTAGTCGCGGCTCAGCTCTTTCCTATCGTCAGTAGTGGGCTTTTTGACCGTGAAGTATTAGAAGAGACCTATGGTAAAGGCATAGTGAAGCTGATTGATGGTGTCGAAGAGATGGCGGCACTCGGTCAGTTAAATGTTACCTTGCAAGGCAGTGAAGCTTCAGAGCAGGTGGATAACGTTCGCCGCATGCTGCTTGCGATGGTAGATGATTTTCGTTGCGTGGTGATCAAATTAGCGGAGCGCATTTGTAATTTACGTGAAGTAAAAGATGAACCTGACGAAATTCGCCGTGTAGCGGCTAAAGAGTGCGCCAATATCTATGCCCCTTTAGCAAACCGCTTGGGCATTGGTCAGCTCAAATGGGAAATTGAAGATTACGCATTTCGCTACCAGCAGTCCGATACCTACAAACAAATTGCTAAGCAGCTTTCCGAGCGCCGCATCGTGCGTGAACAATATATTCACGATTTTGTCGAAGATCTGCGCGCCGAGATGAAGCTTTCTCATATCAATGCCGAAGTGAGTGGCCGTCCGAAACACATCTATAGCATCTGGCGCAAAATGCAGAAGAAAGGGTTGGCTTTCGATGAACTGTTTGATGTGCGTGCAGTTCGCATTATTGCTGATCAACTGCAAGACTGTTACGCCGCCTTGGGCGTTGTTCATACCAAATACAAACACCTGCCTAGCGAATTTGATGATTACGTTGCTAATCCGAAACCGAATGGCTATCAATCCATTCATACGGTGATTTTAGGGCCAGAAGGCAAAACCATCGAAATTCAAATTCGTACTAAGCAGATGCATGAAGAGTCTGAACTTGGGGTTGCTGCGCACTGGAAATATAAAGAGGGCGCAACGGTTGCCCGCAGCGGTTACGATGAGAAAATTACTTGGTTGCGTAAGCTTCTTGATTGGCAAGAAGAGATGTCTGATTCGGGTGAGATGATCGACGAGCTGCGTAGCCAGGTGTTTGATGATCGCGTTTACGCCTTTACACCTCGTGGTGATGTGGTTGATTTACCCATGGGAGCCACGCCGCTCGATTTTGCCTACCATATTCACTCTGAAGTGGGGCATCGCTGTATCGGTGCCAAAGTTGCGGGTCGTATTGTTCCATTTACTCATAAATTATCTATGGGTGATCAAGTCGAAATCATCACTCAGAAAGAGCCGAATCCGTCGCGTGATTGGCTAAATCCAGCAACGGGGTTTGTTCATTCAGGCCGTGCGCGCGCCAAGATTAACGCTTGGTTCCGTAAACAAGGCCGCGAGAAAAACCTTGAAGCCGGACGAGAGATCCTCGAGTCAGAATTGGCCAAAATCGGTGCTACGTTAAAAGATGCCGATAAATACGCGCTCAAACGTTTTAACGTCAATACGCCTGACGAGCTGTACGTCGGCATTGGCAGTGGTGATCTGCGAATCAACCAAATCGTCAATCACATCAATGCCTTGGTGAATAAGCCGACCGCTGAGCAAGAAGATCAACAAGCACTGCAAAAATTGCAAGATGCGCAAACTCGTCCAGCTCAGCCACATCGAGCGCACAAAGATGCCGTTGTAGTGGAAGGGGTAGATAACCTCATGACACACCTAGCGCGCTGTTGCCAACCTATCCCGGGTGATGAGATCAAAGGTTACATTACTCAAGGGCGTGGTATTTCAGTCCATCGCAGTGACTGTGAACAGCTAGAAGAGCTGAGCCATCACGCACCTGAACGCATCATTGATACCGTTTGGGGGCGCGGGTTTGTTGGAACCTATATTTTGACTTTGCGCGTTGAAGCGATGGAGCGAGGTGGGTTACTCAAAGACATCACCACCTTGCTTGCGAATGAGAAAGTGAAAGTCATCAGCATGAAAAGTCGTAGCGACTACAAAAGACAGTTGATCATCATGGATTTTGATCTTGAAGTGAGCAACATCGAAGCGCTGTCACGAGTATCAATGCGAGTAGAGCAGATCAAAGATGTAATGTTGGTAAAACGCCTAGGCTAAATTTCATATCACAGTAACACTCTTATTGGCGTGAATCGCAATTAAATCGCGACGCAAGCGCCTTGGGTTTTCAAAGGCGAGTGGCAATGACTGCTCGCTTTTTTATTTTAAATATTGATGTAAGGAGCGGATAAATGAGCCACCCAATCGAACAACTGGAACAGATCATGGCACAGTTGCGTGACCCAAAAACAGGTTGTCCTTGGGATATCAAGCAAACTTTTGACACGGTTGTTCCTTACACAATCGAAGAGACCTATGAAGTGGTGGAAGCGATCCACAACCAAGATTGGCCTAATCTCAAAGAAGAATTAGGTGACTTGCTGTTTCAAGTTATTTTTTATAGTCAAATGGCGAAAGAGCAAGGGTTGTTTGATTTCTCGCAAGTTGTTGAAACGGTGAATGAAAAACTTACGCGCCGCCATCCTCATGTTTTTTCGGGTGCCAAGTTTGAGGATGAAGCGCAAATCAACGCCAATTGGGAAGCTGAAAAAGCCAAAGAAAAGGTACAAGCAGGAAAAAAAGATCAAAGTATTCTAGACTCAATACCACACGCTTTTCCGTCCCTTTTACGTGCTACAAAGATTCAAAAAAAGTGTGCCCAATATGGCTTTGATTGGGATTCTATCGGCCCAGTGGTTGATAAAGTCCAAGAAGAGATCGAAGAAGTCATGGAAGAGGCGTTGCAAATCAACCCTGATCCAGTTCGAGTTGAGGATGAAATGGGCGATCTATTATTTGCCACCGTTAACTTTGCTCGGCACTTAAAAATTGATCCAGAAGTGGCGTTAAATAAAGCAAATCGAAAGTTTTCACGTCGATTTAAATGCATTGAAATGTTGGTGGCACGTCAGCACAAAACCTTGACCGATTTTTCTCTCGAAGAATTGGATGCGATGTGGAATGAAGTGAAGCGCTTGGAGTCGAAGTAATACCCTGTGTTGGCAATCCACAATAAAACCCACCCATTGAGACAAATTTGACTCATTTGAGTGGTGTGATAAGCCATATCAAGCGGTGCTCTTTGATTTGAAGCAAAAAATAAAAAATGACAGTGTGATAGATTTCACGTTGTAGCGAATAAGGGCTTCTGGTATATTTTTATCCCGTCCAGAAGAAATCCATTTCCCTCATTCAACCAATTTCAGGTTAAACATGACGACAAATTACATTTTTGTTACTGGCGGGGTTGTATCCTCTCTAGGTAAAGGTATTGCGGCAGCATCTCTTGCGGCGATTTTAGAAGCTCGTGGTCTTAAAGTGACTATGATGAAGCTTGACCCTTACATCAACGTTGACCCAGGCACAATGAGCCCAACTCAACATGGTGAAGTGTTTGTCACGGAAGATGGCGCTGAAACTGACCTTGACCTTGGTCACTACGAACGTTTTATTCGTACCAAAATGACCAAGCGCAATAACTTTACTGCTGGTCGTGTTTATGCCGATGTATTGCGTAAAGAGCGCCGTGGTGACTACCTAGGTGCAACGATTCAGGTTATTCCACACATCACCAATGCGATTAAAGATCGCGTTATCGCAGGCTCTGAAGGTCACGATGTCGCTATCGTTGAAGTAGGCGGAACCGTTGGTGATATCGAGTCATTGCCATTTATGGAAGCGATTCGTCAGCTTGCGATTGAAGTGGGCCGTGAACACGCGATGTTTATGCACCTGACTTTAGTTCCTTACCTTGCCGCTGCTGGTGAAGTGAAAACCAAACCGACTCAACATTCAGTTAAAGAGCTGCTTTCTATCGGCATTCAGCCTGATATTTTGGTTTGTCGTAGCGATCGCGTTATCCCAGCGAACGAACGTAAGAAAATTGCTTTGTTCTGTAACGTGCCTGAAAAAGCCGTTATCTCGATGAAAGATGTTGATTCTATCTACAAGATCCCTCAACTGATCAAAGCTCAAGGTTTGGATGATATCGTTTGTAACCGTTTTGGTATTAAAGCACCGGAAGCGGATCTTTCTGAATGGGAACAAGTGATTTACGAAGAGGCTAACCCAACCGCTGAAGTGGTGATCGGGATGGTCGGTAAATACATTGAATTGCCTGATGCTTACAAATCGGTTAACGAAGCACTGAAACACGCAGGTTTGAAAAACCGTTTGAGCGTGAAAATTAAATACATCGATTCTCAAGACGTTGAAACCAAAGGTGCAGAAGTGCTGACTGGTTTGGACGCAATCCTAGTACCTGGCGGTTTTGGTGATCGCGGTATCGAAGGCAAAATTCTTGCTGCGCAATATGCCCGCGAAAACAAAGTTCCTTACCTAGGGATTTGTCTAGGTATGCAAGTGGCGCTGATCGAATACGCGCGTAACGTTGCGGGTATGAAAGGTGCGCATTCAACAGAATTTAACAAAGAGACTCAATACCCTGTGGTAGGCTTGATCACCGAATGGGTAGATGACGAAGGTAACGTAGAAGAGCGTACTGAAAAGTCTGATCTTGGTGGTACTATGCGCCTTGGTTCGCAGCTATGCCACTTAGAGAAAGGCACCAAAGCGTATGAGCTTTACGGTAGTGCAACCATTCATGAACGTCATCGTCACCGTTATGAAGTTAATAATAAACTTCGTCCGCAGATCGAAAAAGCTGGCTTGAAAGTATCAGGTCTGTCTGCTGATAAGAAGCTAGTTGAAGTGATTGAGAACCCTGCTCACCCATGGTTTGTAGCAGCTCAGTTCCACCCAGAATTCACGTCAACCCCTCGTGATGGTCACCCACTATTTGCAGGCTTTATTAAAGCGGCAGGTGAGTTCCAACGCGGTGAATCAGAGAAGTAACAAGGATACGGGCAGTTGCAATTGTTGTGCTGCTGCCCTTTATAGTTTTGACATTTAAATTCAACGAGAGGAAACATTAATGTCTAAGATCGTTAAAGTTCTAGGTCGCGAAATCATCGACTCACGTGGTAACCCAACAGTAGAAGCTGAAGTTCACCTAGAAGGCGGTTTCGTAGGTATGGCAGCTGCGCCATCTGGTGCATCTACTGGTTCTCGCGAAGCTCTTGAGCTACGTGACGGTGACAAATCACGTTTCCTAGGTAAAGGTGTTCTTAAAGCGATTGCAGCTGTAAACGGCCCAATTGCTGATGCTCTAG
Source organism: Vibrio sp. V10_P2A27P122 (assembly GCF_963874335.1). Taxonomy (NCBI): domain Bacteria; kingdom Pseudomonadati; phylum Pseudomonadota; class Gammaproteobacteria; order Vibrionales; family Vibrionaceae; genus Vibrio; species Vibrio sp. V10_P2A27P122. The sequence continues at coordinate 36,187 of NZ_CAWNHY010000011.1, forward strand.
TTGGTAAAGATGCTAAAGATCAAGCAGCTATCGACCAAGTGATGATCGACCTTGATGGTACTGAAAACAAATCTAACTTCGGTGCGAACGCAATCCTAGCGGTTTCTCTAGCGAACGCAAAAGCGGCTGCGGCTGCGAAAGGCATGCCTCTATACGAGCACATTGCTGAGCTAAACGGTACTGCTGGCCAATTCTCTATGCCTCTACCAATGATGAACATCATCAACGGTGGCGAGCACGCAGATAACAACGTAGACATCCAAGAGTTCATGATCCAACCTGTTGGCGCAAAAACTCTTAAAGAAGCAGTACGTATGGGTGCAGAAGTATTCCATAACCTAGCTAAAGTTCTGAAGTCTAAAGGCTACAACACTGCTGTTGGTGACGAAGGTGGTTTCGCTCCTAACCTAAAATCTAACGCTGAAGCGCTAGAAGTTATCGCAGAAGCGGTTGCAGCGGCTGGCTACGTGCTAGGTAAAGACATCACTCTAGCGATGGACTGTGCAGCATCTGAGTTCTTCGACAAAGACGCTGGCATCTACAACATGAAAGGTGAAGGCAAAACGTTCACTTCAGAAGAGTTCAACCACTACCTAGCGGGCCTTGTTGAGCAATTCCCAATCGTTTCTATCGAAGACGGTTTGGACGAGTCTGATTGGACTGGTTTCAAACACCAAACTGAACTTCTAGGCGACAAAATTCAGCTAGTGGGTGACGATCTATTCGTTACTAACACTAAGATCCTTAAAGAAGGTATTGAGAAAGGTATCGTTAACTCAATCCTTATCAAGTTCAACCAAATCGGTTCTCTAACTGAGACTCTAGCTGCAATTAAGATGGCTAAAGATGCTGGTTACACAGCGGTAATCTCTCACCGTTCTGGCGAAACTGAAGATGCAACTATCGCTGATCTAGCGGTAGGTACAGCTGCAGGTCAAATCAAAACGGGTTCTATGAGCCGTTCTGACCGTGTTGCTAAGTACAACCAACTAATCCGTATTGAAGAAGCGCTAGCTGGTCGTGCTCCTTTCAACGGTCTTAAAGAAGTGAAAGGCCAAGCTTAATCCCACGGGATACAGCTTAGCATCATTACTTTAAAGAACGCCCTGCAATGCAGGGCGTTTTGTTTTTTCTGCTATCGCAACTCGCATTTTGAATTGCGAGTTAAGAAGGGAAAGATTTACACCGCGCTAATCGCTGCGATCCGTCGTTTATCCAGTTCTTCTTTGATCGCTTTCCCTTGAAAACCATCACGGATCACCTGTTGTACATCGACACTCAGTGCGGCTTGATAGGCTTTGAGAAAAATATCGCGTTGCGGATAAGGGGTCTCTTCACAACCTAATCGACCCGCATGATCGGCTTGACAACAGAGTAAAACGTCCTGCAAGCGCTCAGGCTTGCGCCATGCATCGAGTTTATCGAGTATTTTGAGTTTGGTGCTGGGTTTTAATTCTGCCGCTCGATGAATATTGGAATGCTGCTCGCAGACGAGTAGTGCCAACTCTTTACACTCATTTGGAATACGCACCCGCTCGCACAAGGCTTTAATGATGTTAATTCCTGTGTGACAGTGCATTTTATGGCTGGGCCATTCGCTTTTAGGTGTGACTCCTTTACCTAAGTCATGCACTTGCGCTGCAAAACGAACCGCTATCGATGAAGAGAGCTTCGCCGCTTGCGCTGCAACCATTAAGGTGTGTACTCCGGTATCAATTTCAGGATGCCATTTTTCCGGTTGAGGAACACCAAACAGGCGATCCAGTTCGGGTAATACCACTTTAAGTGCACCGCATTCATATAAAACAGAAAGAAATATTTCTGGATGCTGAGTGGCCAGTGATTTCTGCCACTCTTGCCATACGCGCTCGGCGGTTAAGTGTTGCAACTCACCTGATTGCGTTATTTGTTTCATCAGTGCCATGGTTTCATCGGCAATGGTAAAACCTAAATGTGCGAATTTGGCCGCAAAACGAGCGACGCGAAGGACACGTAGTGGATCTTCGATAAAAGCATCAGAAACATGGCGCAGTAGGCGATTGTGCAGATCGCGCTGGCCGCCATAGGGGTCAATAAGCTTACCAGCGTTATCTTGTGCGATGGCGTTAATGGTCAGATCGCGGCGAGCGAGATCCTCTTCCAAAGTCACATCGGGTGCGTAGTAGCAGGCAAAGCCTGTGTAGCCAGCGCCAGTTTTGCGCTCAGTGCGAGCAAGGGCATACTCTTGTTTCGTTTTCGGGTGAAGAAATACGGGAAAATCTTTTCCTACAGGAGTAAAACCAGTGGCCAGCATTTGCTCTGGGCTGCTGCCTACTACAACCCAATCTTTGTCATAGATATCAATATGGAGCAACTGATCGCGTACCGCGCCCCCAACTAAGTATACTTGCACCGGATTACCTTAAATATGCTGAAACGCCATTGGCGATTGATGTTAGTAATGGTACTTTTCATCACAGTGAAATGATAGAGACGAGAGAATGTATAAGGAATTTTTTGGATTTACCGAGCCGCCATTTTCAATTGTACCGAGCTCTCGTTACCTATTTTTGAGCCATCGTCATCGTGAAGCGATGCAACATTTACAAGCAGGGCTGGGTGATGGTGGTGGTTTTGCGCTATTAACTGGCGAAGTGGGGACTGGCAAAACAACCATCGCAAGAGCGATGCTTGCAGCACTCGATGATAGTACTCAGGCGGGGTTTATTTTAAATCCAACTTTTTCGAACATCGAGTTGCTTGAAGCGATTTGTGATGAGTTTGCGCTGTCTTACCCACCTTCAGGGAGTTTAAAAGCGCTTAGCCAAGTAATTTATCATCATTTACTGCATAACCACGCGCAAGGGAAACAGACGCTATTAGTGATAGATGAGGCGCAGCATCTGGCCGCCGATGTACTGGAACAGTTGCGACTACTGACTAACCTTGAAACGGAGAGCCGTAAGTTGCTTAAGGTTTTACTGATTGGTCAGCCTGAGTTACAACAAAAATTGCAATTACCTCAGTTACGCCAACTTGCGCAACGTATTACCGGTCGTTATCACTTGCTGCCTCTCAATGTTCAAGAGACAGAGCAGTACATCCACTTTCGTTTAGCGTTAGCCGGCGGTCACAAGGATTGGTTTGATCAGAAAAGTATCAAATGGATAGCGGAACAGACCCACGGTATTCCGCGTTTAATTAACTTAGTGTGCGATGCGAGTTTCAAGTTAGCCTATCAGCAAGGCGTGAAAGCGCTCTCATTTGAATTAGTGCGTACTGCGGGTCAAGAGGTCATGAATTTTCAGTCTTCGGTCTATCAGTCGCCTCATGCTCGCCTCGTACCGTCTTCAATATCGTATCGCTCTCCTCTCATTGCGGGCTTAATGTTAGCTGTGTTCATTGCGTGGTTTAGCCCGCCATGGATTGATCGCATGATGCGCTTTGCGTTGCCTTCCCCTGAATTACCTAAACCGATCACTCAAGTGGTGATCAGTGCTCAATTGGAACAAGATCTAGAACGCTCGAAGGCATTGGAATCGGCCATTAGCGATCTTTATAAAGTGTGGGGTTACAGTGCATCTTTGGCCGATAGTTTTTGTGATGCTCAAGCACAAGGACGCTTTCAATGTCAGCGTATGCAGGGTGATTTCAACCAATTAAAGCAGTTAAATTTGCCAGTGGTGCTCACTTTAGCTGCGGAGCAAACACAAGCTTATGCGGTGCTGTACCAGATCAATGCTGAGCAGGTGCAATTGTTAATGTCAGGAAAGCATGTGCAAATTAACCAAAGTCAGCTCAATGACGTATGGACAGGAGAATATCACTACATTTGGCAGCACGATTTACTCCGAACGTTGAAACAGGGCATGCAAGGAGATGATGTTGAACTGCTTGACCAAAAATTGTCTCAGTTACTTGGAGAGCAAGCCACAGGGCATCAACAATTTGATGGTGAGGTAAAGCGCAAAGTAGCTTTTTTCCAACGCTGGCAAAAAATGGACAGCGATGGTATTGCTGGGGCTCGCACTATAAGTCGGCTTGAGCTATTGACTCAACACAACGCACCTCGCCTTCTCATTACTAAGGAGCAAGGATAATGTCGCAAGTGCTTAAAGCATTAGAGCAATCAGAGCTGAGCCACCAGAGCAAAAGCTTGCCTCACTCTTCTCATGTAGCAGTGTTTAATCAATCCTTGCCATCTTCATGGTGCTCGAAATCATCGCTTACCGTGTTGTTTGCTCCATCGTTACTCTGCTGCGGTTATCTTATTTATCATTCATACCAAGCTCGAATCGATGAGCTAGAACAATTGAAGCACAATGCGCCACAAGTTGTGCAACAAGAGGGGGTTTACCAAGTTCTGGAATACCCTGACTTTGGTGAGTTACAAACTAATACACCACGAGTGAAAACACTTACCGAGACAAGCCAGTTGACGACTCGTGAGCCGCGAGATAAAAACGCAGATCAGGAGTTTGGCCTTAATGATCTCGACTTAAGTCAATTATCCCCGGAATTGGTACAACGAGTTGAGTTGGCGATTCAAGGCAAAGATCAAGTCGTACTGGTAGGAGACACATCAAAAGGTCATCTTCTGCTCACAGAACATCTTGATACCTTTTCAGGACGTATCCCAGCGCTGAATTTCCAGACTCACGTTTATTCAAGTCGCACAGATAAACGATGGGTAAAAATTAATGGCGTAGAGCGAAAGGTAGGCGATGATGTGGTGAATGGCGTGCAATTAGTCGAGATCAATCCGCAATCAACCTTGATACGTTTCGATGGTGAATTGATTGAAATCCCAGCTCTTTATGATTGGAAAGGATAAAAAAACGGTCACCTTTCTCTGGTGACCGTTTTTCAAGTGATAGATCCAGTCAGTTAGGGAGATTATGCCCAACCAGAAGGGTGTTTCTTACGGCGTGGGATAATGTGTGGCAAAATTAGTCCAAGTAACAGACCAATACCCGCTACGCCGCCCCCATAAGTAAAGTATTTAAGCAGTAGATCCTCTTTCTGAGTATCCAGCTTAGCGCGCAGTTCGCGAATTTCAGTTTGTGAATCAGTGAGCTGCTTACTGATATCACTGTAGTTTTGTTCTAACTCTGAAATTTGTTGATTGCGAGCCTCTAATGAATTGGCCAATCCGGCTTTTTCACTGTCTGCATTTTGCTTTGCATTGGCCAATTTACTTTTCACTTCGGCCAGCTCACTCTCCAATTTCGGCAAACGCATCGCCATGCTTTCTTGGCGAGTGACAAAACGGCTTTCAACCCAACCCGTGCGGCCTTTCTCATCGGCAATCTGGCTATAACCAGTATCGTTATTAACATCAAGCAGCTTTACTTTGTCTCCTGCATCGATGCTACCGAGAATGCGAAATTGGTTACTTGGACCTGAATGAATATAAGTAAAGAGTTTGTCCGCAATATAGCGGTCTTGCGCAAACGTTGGCGCAGCCAACATGGTCAGTAAAACCATGCAGATCAGTTTTTTCACGATAAGTCCTTTAGCTATCAAATGAGGTATTAAAATGCTTTCGACAAATATTAAGAAGTTTCGTTGATTGGTGCAACAAAGAAGGGAGGCTAAGCCTCCCTTTCTGTGCGTTTGAGTCAATTAATGACATTGCACTTACAATCTATTGACTTATTGTATTAGCCAAATATTGCTTGCAGGGCATAGAAGAAAATGACCGCAAGTAAAGCGCCTGCTGGCAAGGTGACAATCCATGAAGCAACGATATTACGCACCACACCTAGATTCAATGCCGCAATTCCACGAGCAAAACCAACCCCTAATACCGCACCAACAAGTGTTTGTGTGGTTGAGATTGGAAGGCCAGTACCTGATGCCAATACGACCGTTGACGCTGTTGCCAACTGAGCGGCAAAGCCACGGCTTGGCGTCAGTTCAGTGATACCCGTACCGACCGTCGCCATCACTTTGTGACCAAGGGTAGCTAGGCCAACCACAATACCAAAACCACCCAGTGGCAAAATCCACCAAGCAATTGAGCTTTTAGCACTAACAGCACCCAAGCTTTCAACAGTTGAAACCACCGCAGACAGAGGACCAATCGCGTTAGCTACATCATTTGAACCATGCGCAAAAGCCATTGCACACGCAGTGATCACCATCAATACGCTAAAGATGCTCTCAACACCGGAAAACCCATGGTCTTCTTCGCGGTTGGCAAATTTTCTCTTGATGTAGTAGTAACCACCGACCATAACAAGGCCTGATAGAGCCGCCGAACATAACCATGCTTCACCGGTACTCAAGTGTAAGCCTATATGTTTAAGGCCTTTTTTGATGGTAACCAGTGCGATCACCATAGTGGTGATGAACATATAAATAGGAACAAAGCGTTTGGCATTCATCAGTGGATTTTCAGTATCGAAAATCAATCGTTGAGCACTGACGAAGATTAAGTAGGCGAACAAACCAGAAATGACTGGAGTGACAATCCAACTGCCTACGATGCCTTTTACTGAGGCCCAATCAACCGCTTCTGGGCCGACAGATATGCAGGCAAATCCGATAATAGCGCCGATGATAGAGTGAGTCGTTGATACAGGCCAACCCATGTATGAAGCCAGCAATAGCCATGTTCCGGCGGCGAGAAGCGCAGACATCATGCCATAAACAAGAACGTCGGGTTGGTGAGCGAAAAGTGCGGGTTCGATGACGCTGTTACGAATGGTTTCGGTTACTTCACCACCCGCTAAATATGCACCAGCGAATTCAAAAATCATCGCAATGATAATAGCTTGTTTTACGGTTAGCGCTTTTGAGCCTACTGAAGTTCCCATTGCATTAGCAACATCATTTGCACCAATACCAATCGCCATCATGAAGCCAAAAGCGGCTGCAACAAGAATCAGGACAGTGCCGTAGTTCGCAAGGATATCCATCGTAATACCTAGTCTTTTGATAACAAGCGGAGCATAACTGGACTCATTTTCTCGAAGCGAGTCAAAACCATCAGCGGAGAAAATAATCAACGCCTAAGCTGATGGATCAAGTTTTGCTCTTCGTTATTTGGTTAACTTACTGATTTAAGAGCGAGAAAGCATTAGTTCAAGACGAGCGCCAACGCGCTGAGCTTGATCGGCAATGCCGCCCACCCATTCTAGAATTTTGTACAAGAACATTACATCGATCGGATTCATTTTCGACTCAATAGCCATTAATTGTTGGCGGAGTCGAACCTGCATCGCATCGGTGTCATCTTCAATCACATCCAGTTGATTGATCATTTCCGCCACCAGTGTGACTTCACGACCTTTAAATCCTGTTTCCAATAACTCATCGAGCTCATTGATCACTTTTTGCGCTTGATTTGCTGCATCAAGGCAGCGTTTTACGTAGGCAATGAAGTTTTCTTGAAGAGGCTCTGGGATGATCAATTGACGACCGTAGACACGGCCTGCAATATCTTTTGCAAGGTTGGCCAGTTTATCTTGCTGAGTTAACAGCTCTAGCATGTCAGTACGATCGACAGGCATAAATAAACCGCGTGGTAGTTTAAGACGAATTTCACGCTTGAGTACGTCCGCTTCTTTCTCTAAATGAGAAATTTGGGCTCGAATTTCACCTGCTTTCTCCCAGTCACCCTTTGAACAAACTTCAAAGAAATTGACTAAGTGAGAGCAACATTCATTCACACACACAACGTGGCGCTGCAAAGGCTTTATAGGGGACTTTGCAAATAACCCCATAATTGTATTTACTGGCATGGTCGTTCAACCTAAAAAATATAACCTTAAAATAACATACACCATTCATGGCGAAATGTTGAGCGATGGCTATAAAGGCGCGCATGTTAACCCATTAAATCTCTCATTAAAACTGTTTTAGATCATCATTCCGGTGATATTTGTTACTTGCCCCACTGTGCATTAGGCCATATTCTTTCGCTATCTGCTTTGAAAGGGTTAGTTATGGAAACCGAGATAGAACTGAAGTTTTTTGTTTCACCAGAATTTTCGGAAATTTTGCGTTACAAGATCTCTGAAATCAAAGTACTTCAGCACAGTTGTCGAGCGTTAGGGAACACTTACTTCGATACACCTGACAACTGGTTGCGTCAACACGACACAGGGCTTCGTATTCGTCGCTTTGATGATGTGTATGTTCAAACTGTTAAAACGGCGGGTCGAGTCGTTGCAGGGTTGCACCAAAGACCAGAATACAATGCTGAGCACAACAGCAATGAACCGAACTTGACGCTTCATCCGGAAGATATCTGGCCACAAGGTAAAGATATTACGACCTTACAATCTGAACTGATGCCTCTATTTTCGACCAACTTCACACGCGAGCAGTGGCTGATTGGCATGGCCGATGGCAGCCAAGTTGAAGTGGCTTTCGATCAAGGTTTTGTTGTTGCAGGTGAAAAACAAGAACCTATCTGCGAAGTGGAGCTGGAGTTGAAATCGGGGCAAACGGATGCCTTGTTTACGTTAGCTCGCCAGTTTTGTGAGCACGGTGGTATGCGTCTGGGTAACTTGAGTAAAGCGGCGCGAGGCTATCGTCTTGCGTCTGGTTATCAAGGTGATGAAGTTCACGCCTTAACCTTGGTCAATACAGTCAGTACTGACAGCGTGGAAGAGTGTTTTATTCACTCGCTAGAGCATGCATTATCCCATTGGCATCACCATGAACAGATCTACACCGAGCGCGATTCAATTCCGGCGTTACATGAGATAAGCCACGCCACCAGTTTTTTACGCCAGATCTTGAGCATTTATGGCGGCATTGTGCCACGTCGCGCCAGCGCTATTTTACGTCAGGAATTAAAATGGTTGGAGCAAGAGTTATCGTGGTTAAAAACTCATGACTACCTAACAAATCTGCTTGAAGATAAAGGCCACGCACTGCGTAAACTGGACGCTCGTAAATTTATCATCGCCGAGTTAAAAGAGCAGCAAGAGGCACTACCTAATCGGGAAGAAAACTTAAAGCTGCTCAGTTCGGCGCGTTATACTGGGTTACTGCTTGATCTCAGTCGTTGGATTTTGAGCCGTGGATGGCAACCCTTCTTGGACGATAAAGCCAGAGAAAAAATGGCGCGTAACGTCGGTTCGTTTTCGGTGAAGCAGTTGGATCGCACATGGGCCGAGTTAATGGAAGCTTTTCCTCCTAAAGTTGAGCTAAGCCCTCAAGAGTATATTGATCAGCAGTATCGTTTAATGCGTAATCTCTACACTGGCATTGGTTTTGCGAGCCTTTATGATATTGAAGAACGCAAAAACTTCCGTCTCCCTTGGGCTGATTTACTGCAAGGAATAGATGATTTATTAATGCTCAAGCCGCTAGAGAATTTGATCGACAAGTTGCAAGAAGACGAACAAGAACAACTCAAGCGATGGTTGATTCGCCAACAAAACTCCATTGTTCATGCGATGGAGCAGACGCGACAAATTGGCATTGAAGCCGAGCCTTATTGGCGTAAAAGTCGCTAATCAACATGGCTCACAGCCAAAATGAAAAAGAGATACTGCGGTGTAATGCCGATCAGTTAAGACTTTAATCGGCAGATCAGTTGAATGATCCTACCTTTATGTAAAAATCCGATAGACCTTGTTTATCGGATTTTTTTATGCACGTTTCTCAAGCCCTCGATATCATCAATAGTTATAAACCCAATCAAGTTGAAACACTCGCAGACCTCTTGCCCATTGAGCTCATCAATAGTGCTTATGAGCTTACTGATACCGTTACTCTAAGAAAACGAAAGCTCACTTTAGAGTCGATGGCATGGTTACTGGTTGGCATGGCTATCTATAACGATAAATCCATGGCTGACATTGTCAATATGCTCGATATTGTTGACCGCACAGGTAAGCCATTTGTTGCTCCAAGTGCATTAACACAGCGAAGAAAAAATCTTGGTGAATCAGCGGCTAAAGCGCTTTTTGAGTGTACGCAAAGTCATTGGTTCAAACAGGCTAACTTACCAAACTGGAACGGACTTACGTTACTGGGTGTTGATGGGGTTTTATGGAGAACAGAAGACTCGAAAGACAATGCTGAAGCGTTTGCCAAGCCTACCAATCGTGATGGTAAAGAAACACAGTACCCACAGGTGCGCATGGTCTGTCAGATGGAGCTGAGCAGTCATTTAATCACAGGCAGTGCTTTTGACTGTTATACCGTCAATGAAATGAAGCTGGCAGAGCAGCTTATCGAAACGACCCCCGATAACAGCTTAACGCTCTTCGACAAAGGCTTTTACTCCCTAGGTTTACTTCAAGCATGGCGTTCGCACGGCATCAATCGCCATTGGCTTATCCCGATGAAAAAAGGGCTGATTTATGAAGTTGTTCAGTCTTTTGGCCGACAAGATAAACTGATAAAACTGAAGAGTAATCCGCAAGCGCGTAAGAAATGGCCAGAGCTAGAAGAAGAGGTTGTGGTACGTTTAATCACGAGAGTCAAAGAGGGGAAGCAATACGATGTTCTCACCTCAATGGCTGACCCTATGCTTTATCCCAAATCAGATATAGTCGGTTTATATGAATACCGTTGGGAAATTGAACTGGGGTACCGAGAGCAAAAACAATACATGCTGGGTAACCGCCTTACACTGCGAAGCCGACTCCCAGAGCTCGTGAGACAAGAGCTCTGGGGAATACTACTGACATACAACTTAGTCAGATATCAAATGGTGCAGATGTGTAATACGTTGAATGGAGACTACTTGCCATACCAACTTAGCTTCAATGGAGCGTTAGCCCACATCATGCGCCTAATAGTGGGGCTTCCCTACTCGTCACCGGGAGCCATACCGAGGCAACTCCAAAACTTCTATGCAATGAGTGGGAGCTTAATACTTGAGCCAAGGCGAGAAAGAGCCTTCCCTAGAGTCGTGAAGAAAAAGCCAAGCCGATATCCTAGAAAATACAATGCCGCTCACCTTAAGTGAACGGCATTAG
>NZ_CAWNHY010000012.1:0-12343 GCF_963874335.1 Vibrio sp. V10_P2A27P122
GTACGCGAGCTGGGTTTAGAACGTCGTGAGACAGTTCGGTCCCTATCTGCCGTGGGCGTTGGAAGATTGAAGGGGGCTGCTCCTAGTACGAGAGGACCGGAGTGGACGAACCGCTGGTGTTCGGGTTGTCATGCCAATGGCATTGCCCGGTAGCTAAGTTCGGAATTGATAAGCGCTGAAAGCATCTAAGCGCGAAGCGAGCCCTGAGATGAGTCTTCCCTGGCACTTTAAGTGTCCTAAAGGGTTGTTCGAGACTAGAACGTTGATAGGTTGGGTGTGTAAGCGCTGCGAGGCGTTGAGCTAACCAATACTAATTGCCCGTGAGGCTTAACCATACAACACCGAAGGGGTTTTGTGGGCTCAATTGAAGAACATTGAATGTGTGAATGAGAACGAAACAGCTTTCCGAATTAAGAAATTTGCTTGGCGACCATAGCGTTGTGGACCCACCTGATTCCATGCCGAACTCAGAAGTGAAACACAACAGCGCCGATGGTAGTGTGGGGTCTCCCCATGTGAGAGTAGGACATCGCCAGGCTTTGAATATTGTCTAACCAGACACGCTGCGGAGCGGTAGTTCAGTTGGTTAGAATACCGGCCTGTCACGCCGGGGGTCGCGGGTTCGAGTCCCGTCCGCTCCGCCACTTATTAAGAGCCTCAGCAGTCACGTTGAGGCTTTCTTCAATGAGTAAGATAAAGTTTTAGGGGTGTAGCTCCAACTGGCAGAGCAGCGGATTCCAAATCCGCGTGTTGGGAGTTCGAATCTCTCCACCCCTGCCATCTATCAAGCCTCCGCAGAAATGCTGAGGCTTTTTGCTATCTGTTCACTTCCTCTATGATAGTAATCCGAAAAATTAACTAATTCCGTTTACCTCATCCCTTCGGCACATTTTTGTGGCCAGCTCTCTGTACTCAAGCTGTATCCAAGAAAGCGATCCCGAGCGTGAAATAGCCTTGATTAGATCATATTGTTACTTCAATTGGCATTAAGAGCGGTTTAGCTTATCCATTTACTCAGTAAGTGATGGATGTAACTTTTTAAAAGCACTAGATTATCAGCATAACTTTCCTTGATTATTTTAGTAATTAGGTTCGATTTATTATGCTTAGCGGTTAAAATAACGACGGTTACTTTTAGGAATTCGTTATGGGACAGCTGTCTATTTTAGGTTTTATTGCATTAGGTGGCGCATTTGGCGCATGTGCACGTTATCTAGTTACCGAGCTATGTGTGTTCTTGTTAGGACGCGGGTTTCCTTATGGAACGCTCACCGTTAACGTTGTCGGCTCATTTATTATGGGATTATTGATCGCTGCTTTTGAGAGTGAATTACTTGCAACTGAGCCATGGCGCCAGATTATTGGTTTGGGTTTCTTGGGTGCATTAACCACATTTTCTACATTCTCTATGGATAATGTATTGCTGATGCAGCAAGGAGCCTTTCTGAAAATGGGTGTTAATGTCTTATTAAACGTGGTGCTAAGTATCTCAGCGGCTTGGATAGGTTTCCAGTTGTTGATGAGAAGTTAACGAAATTACAATTTCATCTTGGTTAATGGATAGTCTTTCCCTATAATCGTGACTCAACTTGTCGGAGTGCCATAAGGCTGAGACCGTATTTTCGGGATCCGTTGAACCTGATCAGGCTAATACCTGCGAAGGGAACAAGAGAATATGACCTGCTAGTGATCTATCTAGCGTTATATCCTTAAGATCAAAACTCTATTTTGATCAACTCTTGTGCATTAATCCGTCAAGCATTTATCCCTAGTACAAAAAGGAAGATGCTATGCCGAGTCGCAAACAAGCGAGACTGGAAGCCAAACAATTCATTGACACATTGTCTGTCGAACCCTACCCAAATTCCTCTAAAATCTATATTACTGGTTCACGTTCGGATATCCGCGTGCCAATGCGTGAGATTAAACTAGCTGACAGCTTGGTCGGAGGCACAAAGTCCTCACCGATTTATCAACCGAATGAATCTATATGCGTTTATGACACTTCAGGTGTCTATACCGACCCATCTCATACTATCGACTTATATCAGGGTTTGCCTAAATTAAGGGATAAATGGATCGCTGATCGGGATGATACCGAGTGGCTTGATGAGGTCAGTTCTGCTTACACTAAAGAACGTTTATCTGATGATACATTGGACGAACTACGTTATGGGAACTTGCCAGCCATACGCCGAGCAAAGAAAGGGAAGTGCGTTACTCAACTTCATTATGCGCGGCAAGGTGTTATCACACCCGAAATGGAATACATTGCCATTCGCGAAAATACGCGACGTGGAGAGTGTATGGATGCACAGCTAAGCCAACAACATGCAGGGATTCATTTGGGGGCTAATCTACCAAAGCAAATAACTCCTGAGTTTGTGCGTCGTGAAGTTGCTGAAGGACGAGCCATTATCCCGTCGAATATTAACCATCCTGAATCAGAGCCGATGATCATTGGTCGTAATTTTCTCGTCAAAGTGAATGCGAATATCGGTAACTCATCTGTCTCTTCATCAATTGAAGAAGAAGTTGAAAAATTGGTATGGGCAACCCGCTGGGGTGGGGATACCGTGATGGATCTTTCTACTGGTCGCAATATTCACGAAACTCGAGAATGGATTTTGCGTAATAGCCCCGTACCGATTGGCACTGTGCCTATGTATCAAGCATTGGAAAAAGTAAATGGTATTGCGGAGGATTTATCATGGGAAGTAATGCGCGATACCTTACTTGAACAAGCGGAGCAAGGTGTTGATTACTTTACAATTCATGCTGGTTTGTTGCTTCGTTATGTGCCAATGACCGCGAAACGTGTTACTGGCATCGTTTCGCGTGGCGGCTCTATTATCGCTAAATGGTGTTTAGCCCATCATACTGAGAGTTTTCTTTACACTCATTTCCGTGAAATTTGTGAAATTTGCGCCAAGTATGACGTCGCCCTTTCCTTAGGGGATGGACTACGGCCAGGATCCATTGCTGATGCTAACGATGAAGCACAATTTGCAGAGCTGCGCACTTTAGGTGAGTTGACCAAAATAGCGTGGGAATATGATGTACAGGTCATTATTGAAGGCCCTGGCCATATCCCCATGCATTTGATTAAAGAGAATATGGATGAGCAATTAAAGCATTGCCATGAAGCGCCATTCTATACCTTGGGCCCATTAACTACCGATATTGCTCCGGGATATGATCACATCACTTCCGGTATTGGCGCTGCGATGATTGGTTGGTATGGTTGCGCGATGCTTTGCTATGTAACACCGAAAGAGCACCTTGGTTTACCAAACAAAGAAGATGTTAAAACGGGTTTAATTACTTATAAATTGGCAGCACATGCTGCAGACCTTGCGAAAGGGCACCCGGGAGCACAAGTGCGCGATAATGCTTTATCGAAAGCACGTTTTGAGTTTCGTTGGGAAGACCAATTCAATCTTGCATTAGACCCAGTTACGGCGCGTGCTTTTCACGATGAAACTCTTCCGCAAGAGTCTGGTAAAGTTGCGCATTTTTGCTCTATGTGCGGGCCGAAATTCTGCTCGATGAAAATTTCTCAAGAGGTTCGAGAGTATGCGCTAGATACCAAGCAAGTTGCTGCTGATGCGCTCATTTCCGTTACGCTGCTAGATGACCCGTTACAAGGCATGAGACAGAAATCGCAAGAGTTTAAAGCCTCAGGATCAGAGCTTTATCATCCTGCTGTTAGTCAACGGTTAGTCGTTAGCGAGGAGTAATTAGATGATTCAATTACTTATCCCCCGTGATGACATTGCGTTGACTGCTCAAGTACAACAGGTTTTGCTATTGGCCAAGCATCATGGTTTTGATATCGATGATATTTTTTTGGGTGCCAGCCCAACTTTATATTGTCAATTAGTAACGCCTTCATACTCATCTTTGATTGGCAGCGATTACTTAGCCTCGTGCGAAGATGCGCTAAGTGTTTTAACTGATAAGCCCAATTTATTCTTGCAATACCAAGTCAATTTTTGCGCTCAAATGCCATTTGAGCACTCCCAGAAACGAGAAACTTGTTTGGTCAAGATAGGGCTTACAGCTGCTGACTCACACGACTATGTTGATGAGTGGTATCACGGAGAAGAGCTGCGTAGTATAAGATACTCTACGAATGCTCATGCTGCTGATGCAAAGAGTGAGCACTTTGCTTGGGTTCTATCATTGTTGTGTCTCGACTTTCCACTAGAGGATGCTTTAGTGGTTGCTCGCGCGGCAATGAGTGTTTCACGTGAAACATGGCCAACGGATAGCCGATATTTTCCTCAGTTACAACATTCAGTAGCTGGCATCTTTGCTGACGATAAACAAAATCATATCTGTTTTCCAAAGATAGACAAAAATATTGGCCTTTATCCTGTTGTGGATAGCGCTGAGTGGGTCGAGCGGTTATTGAAGTTTGGTGTAAAGACAATCCAACTGCGAATAAAAGATTCAACACATCCTGATCTCGAATCACAAATTATCGCCGCTATTGAGCTTGGACAAGCCTATCAAGCACAGGTTTTCATTAATGATCATTGGCAGCTTGCGATAAAGCATGGTGCTTTTGGCATTCATCTTGGACAAGAAGATCTCACCAATGCAGATTTAGCACAAATTGCTCAAGCTGGGATCTGTTTAGGCATTTCAACTCACGGCTATTATGAGATTCTGAACATCGCTTCACTAAATCTCAGCTATATCGCTTTGGGTCACATATTCCCAACCACCACCAAAATTATGCCCTCTAAGCCACAGGGGCTTGTTAGGTTGAAACTTTACCAGCAGCTAATTGAGAGTTTAAGTTGTGCCGCCAACTCAGATGAAGTTGTAAGTGCAAAAATACCCACAGTTGCAATTGGCGGAATTAACCTAGAGAACGCATTGCAAGTTTGGCAGTGCGATGTATCAGGCTTGGCCGTTGTACGTGCAGTGACAGAAGCAAAATCACCTCAGTTGGTCATTGATAGTTTCAATCGAATCATACAAAACCGATTACCAAGTAGTGCTGAGGAGGTATGTGATTATGCTTTCTGATGCGCAATTTATCCGTTATCAAAGGCAACTTGCGCTCCCTGAAATAGGTGAGAATGGACAGCAATCTTTACTTGATAGCCGAGTGCTGGTTATTGGTTGTGGTGGTTTAGGGTCTGCGGCCGTTTTGTATTTGGCGAGTGCTGGTATTGGACAACTGGTAATAGTGGATGATGACCGAGTTGAAAGCAGCAACTTACCTCGGCAGGTGATCTACCGAGAGAGGCAAATTGGTCAAACCAAAGTCGATGCGATGGCAGAGCAAATTAAAGCCATCAACCTTGATTGCAGAGTAAGAGCGATATCTAAACGCCTTATTGGTACTCAGCTCGAACTGGAAGTGCTTAATGCTGATGTCGTTCTTGACTGCACGGATAACATCCACAGTCGTCAGCAAATTAACCAGTTGTGCCGTAAACTAATTAAGCCATTGATTTCAGGTTCGGCTATTGGATGGAAGGGGCAAGTCATTGTTTTTGATCAACTGCCGTTGTCACCTTGTTATCACTGTTTAGTGCCTGATAGCGAACTGCCTGCCGTGCAGCGTTGTAATGAATTCGGTATTCTGGGGCCTGTCGTCGGAATCATCGGAACCCTGCAAGCTTTACAAGCCATCATGATATTGACTCGACAGACGATACGTAATGCTAACCAACTGACACTGTTTGATGCTCATTTGTTTCAATTCCAAACCTTAAATGTTGTTAAAGATCCTCAGTGCGAGGTGTGCGGGTACCCACAAGCTGATCAGATGAAGGGAGAAGCCACATGTCAGATATAACCATCAAGATTAATCAGCAGTTTCATCAAGTTTCAGCGGGAACCAGTATTGCGGATCTCACCAAACTGCTTTCGATCACGATTACCGGTTGCGTGTTTGCCCTGAATCAGAGCGTGGTGCCACGTAGTGCGTGGTCAACGACCCTATTAAGTGAAGGCGACCAAATATCGCTGTTTCAAGCCATTGCAGGAGGCTAAATGTTAACGATAGCGAATAAACAGTTTGAATCTCGCCTGTTCACTGGTACGGGGAAATTTGCCAACCGAGAGTTAATGACAAAAGCTATTGCCATATCTGGTTCACAAATGGCGACGATGGCATTAAAGCGAGTCGATCTTAACCAATTAAATGATGATATTTTAGCGCCACTTATCGAGTCAGGCGTCAATCTCTTACCCAACACATCGGGTGCGAAAAATGCGAATGATGCGATTTTTGCTGCCC
The DNA here is from genome assembly GCF_963874335.1 of Vibrio sp. V10_P2A27P122. Classification (NCBI taxonomy): domain Bacteria; kingdom Pseudomonadati; phylum Pseudomonadota; class Gammaproteobacteria; order Vibrionales; family Vibrionaceae; genus Vibrio; species Vibrio sp. V10_P2A27P122. The sequence goes on from NZ_CAWNHY010000012.1 coordinate 6,263, forward strand.
ATTTAGCGCGTGAAGCGTTATCGACATCGTGGCTGAAGCTAGAAATTCATCCCGATCCTAAGTATCTGATGCCTGACCCTATCGAAACGTTAAGGGCAGCGGAACAATTAGTGAAAGATGGATTTATCGTATTACCTTATTGTCATGCTGACCCTGTACTCTGTAAGCGTTTAGAGGAAGTGGGGTGCGCGGCCGTAATGCCATTAGGTGCGCCAATTGGATCGAATAAGGGGCTGGTCTCACGAGATTTTTTAGAAATCATCATCAGCCAAGCTCGTGTACCCGTGATTATTGATGCCGGTATTGGCGCGCCTTCGCATGCGGCTTTTGCGATGGAATTGGGCGCGGATGCTGTCTTAGTTAACACCGCAATTGCGGCCGCGCGCGATCCGATACAAATGGCGTTGGCATTTAAGTTGGCGGTGGAGTCGGGTCGAATGGCTTATGAGGCTGGGCTTGCAACTCAGGTTCATCATGCTATCGCATCCAGCCCTCTAACTGCATTTTTGGATCAATAGCGATGAGCTTTTTAGAACGTTTCAAACAACTCGATTGGGACGATATTGCGTTATCAATCCGTTCCAAAACAGCGTCAGATGTCGAGCGAGCATTGCATAAAGAGAAGCGCGATTTGGAGGATTTCAAGGCATTAATCTCTCCTGCTGCTGAGCCTTATATCGAGCAGTTAGCGCAACTTTCTTACTCACTGACGAGGCAACGCTTTGGCAATACTCTTTCTTTTTATATCCCGCTTTATCTTTCAAATTTGTGTGCCAATGCGTGCACTTATTGTGGATTTTCGATGGAGAATCACATCAAGCGGCGTACATTAAGTTTGCATGAAGTTGAACGTGAATTGGCGGTTATCAAGCAGATGCAGTTTGATAATGTGTTGCTGGTCACTGGTGAGCATGAAACCAAAGTAGGTATGAACTATTTCCGGCAGATACTGCCGTTGATAAAGCGTGAAGTCAGCTATGTTGCTATGGAGGTTCAACCGCTTCAGCAAGCGCACTATGCGGAGCTAAAGAGCTTAGGTTTAGATGCGGTAATGGTATATCAAGAGACTTATCATCCATCGACTTACGCTTTACATCATTTGCGAGGCAACAAAATGGATTTTAACTTTCGCCTAGAAACACCGGACCGACTTGCTCGGGCAGGGATTGATAAGATTGGTCTTGGCGCTTTGATTGGTTTGGAAGATTGGCGGGCCGATTGTTTTTACGTGGCCGCTCACCTGGATTATCTTGAAAAGAGATATTGGAAGACGCGCTATTCGATTTCGTTTCCTCGCTTGCGACCTTGTGAAGGAGGCCTGCAACCTAAATCGGTTATGTCTGACAAGCAGCTGGTTCAGCTCATCTGTGCATTTCGTTTGCTCAATTCAGAAGTGGAACTCTCGCTTTCTACCCGTGAATCGGCGCACTTTAGGGATAAGCTCATTCCACTGGGGATCACCAGCATATCGGCGGGATCAAAAACACAGCCTGGAGGTTATGCAATGCAAGAGGCCGAGCTTGAGCAATTTGTGATTAGCGATGAACGTACAGCTGCACAAGTTGCCGCCGCTGTTAAAGGGCAAGGCTTTGAAGTTGTGTGGCGAGATTGGCATGCTGCCTATTCTGGATGAGGTCATGGCTTGCACGTTTCACGTGAAACATATGGATGCATTCATTAAAGTATGGTGATTTGGCTAATAAGGTGAATTCGAGTTAAGATAATCATAAGTTAAAGTAAAGGCGACCCGAGATCGCCTTTCATCTTTCTAGGTTAAGTTACTACACAGAGACTACCTACAGCGCATTTGTTTTATCATGTTGAAGTTTAATCATGCTCAATAGGCAGTGTCGCTTGGCGCAACCACGCTTTGTTATCACCCTCAACGAGTGGACCAACTTGATCCCATACTTTTTGATGGTAGTCATTTAACCATGTTAGCTCTGGTCGAGTTAACATATTGATGTTGATCGCGCGCTTATCAATCGGGCAACGCGTGAGTGACTCAAACCCCAACACAGAGAAATCACCTTGTGTTTCAACTTCGACCACCAGTTCTAAGTTTTCTATACGAATGCCAAACGCATCGGCACGGTAATAACCGGGCTCGTTCGACAGTACCATACCCGGAAGCAGTGCGACGTTGTTGAAAACTTTGCTGATGCGTTGTGGCCCTTCATGGACACTCAAAAAGTGGCCGACTCCATGACCAGTGCCATGATCATAATCGAAGCCATTAGCCCATAGGTGCTGACGGGCAAGTACATCAAGCTGATGACCACAAGTGCCTTTTGGAAAGCGTGCTCTGGCTAGTGCAATATGACCTTTAAGCACTAAAGTGAACTGTTTTTTCATCTCTTCACTGGGGTTACCAATAGCAATGGTACGCGTAATGTCAGTCGTACCGTCACAATATTGGCCGCCAGAATCGACAAGATAAAGTGAGTCTTGGGCTAATTGTCCTGGTTTTACTTGGTTGATGTGGTTGTAATGGCACATAGCTGCATTACTGCCTGCCGCTGAAATAGTATCAAAACTAAGATCGGCTAGAGTTGGGTCTTCCTCTCTAAATGCTTGTAAGCGGTCAGATAAATAGCCTTCGTCGTGCAGTCTTTGGCTAGCCACTTCATTATCCAACCAAGCAAGAAATTTCGTCATCGCCACACCATCACGCACGTGGCACGCTTTCATTCCAGAGACTTCGGTTGCATTTTTTGCCGCTTTTAGCAGTAAGCACGGATCGGCGTCATTAATGATTTCAGCAGCGGAATTTTGTAAAGTCAGCGTAAACCATGCATTACTGGTAGCAGGATCGATCATCACCTTTTTACCTGCGAGTAAGTTAAGCTGCTTTTCTAATTGATCTGGATGGTGAACGCGAACGCCGCCACCGACATGCTTGTCAAATTCCGCAGGAAGACGAGCAGGGTCAAGGAAGAAATCGACGCTGGAGTCAGCATAAATAATGGCATGGGAAAGTAATACTGGTAATCGGGAAACATCAAGGCCACGGATATTTAGCAGCCAGCAGATGGAATCAAGTTCTGTCAGTACCGCCGCATCAATCTTTTTCTTACTCAGCTGATGGGCTATTTGCTCACGCTTATCATGGCTACTGATACCGACGAGTTCATTACCCATCAAGCGCACTGCTGAAATTGCAGCGCTAGGACGGTCTTTCCATAACTCATCGATTGGATTATTGCCGACGGCAATAAGCTGTAACTCATCAGACAATTTTGCCTGTGCCGTTTTAAGCCAGCTTGCTCGATGCATGCGCGGATCAAATCCCACTTTACTACCTGAGACCAATGCGCTTTGGAGCCAATCGAGAACGGGCTCTTCAATCAAGTGACGGTACTCAAAGGTTGCCTCTGGCACTTGTTTACGAACTTGCACGGTATAGCGGCCATCCACAAAAATAGCCGCGCTATCGTGGGTGACCACAGCCGCGCCTGCCGAGCCAGTAAAACCAGTTAACCAATGCAGGCGTTCGTTGTGTTGCGGTACATATTCCCCGAGATATTCATCTTCGTGTGGAATGATGATGGCATCAAGCCCTTGCTGTGTGAGCCAGCCACGTAAGGCTGATACGCGTTGTGCGATTGAATCATGCATCTGTGTTATATCCTTTCTCATAACCGTCCGTTGTAGGTGTAGGGAACTGTGCAAATCCATAGCAAACCCTGACTTTATTATTGTGTCTATGGGGTTGTGGCGATGGGGACGAGCTTCAATAAACTACTCTTTTTATCGAACTGGCGCAAACCGCAGCTTCACCTGAGATGCAGTGTTTTGGTTTGGATCATCTGCCTTAACCAGCTCAATGCGGGGTCACTTTCTCTGTCTCTGTGCCAAAATAACGTATAAGCCATAGGTGGAAACTCCATCGGTAATGGCAACACGACGAGATCCATCTGCTTGGCTACTAGGTGGGTGAAGTGGCTCGGCGCGGTAAAGATAAAATCAGTATAAGTACAAAGGCTGGCGGCACTATTGAAATCCGGTACTGTAATTGCGATGTCCCTTTCTCGGCCGATATCCGCCAAGCGATAGTCGAGTAGCCAGCGATCATTACCATCGCAGCGCACTTGTACGTGACGTAGCGATAAATAGCGCTCTAACGTCCAATTGTCTCGTAATGCTGGGTGGTCTTTACGTACCACGCACATTTGGCTATCTCGATAGATCTCTTGCTCACAGATATCACTGGGTGGCAGCATTGTTAATTTGGCATCATTGATATCAATGTCCTTGCCGGTAATGCCTAAATCCAACTCACCAAGCTGCAATTTCTTAAAGGTTTGATCGTTCCATGAGTGAGTGTTGATGTTGAGGTTTGGACCTTGGCTGAAAATAGCGGGCAAAAAATGAGGGAGAATTAATGGGTAGACGCTTTCTACTGCCGCAATATGAAAACGGTATTCACTGCTTTGTGGTGAAAATTGTTGTGGTTGAGTAAGTAGCTCGAGCTGATTGATGAGAGTGTCTAGTTTGGGTTTGAGATAGAGCGCTTGTGGCGTTGCCTTTAAGCCATGTGAATTACGAATAAACAACGGGTCATTAAACTGCTGACGAAGCTTGGCAAGCGATTTACTGACGGCAGATTGACTCAAACAGAGGCGATGGGCGGCGCGCGTTACGTTCAGTTCTTCTAGCAGTACGGACAGACAAACAAGCAAATTAAGATCGATTCTGGCTAATTTTTCTATATTCATCTGTATTTCCATTTGGGAATAATTGTGATGAGTATAAGCCATTTCTATTCATATCATCATTGCTCTATTATAGCCGAGTTGTAAAAGTGTGTTCTTTCTCATTACTGGAGTGTTTCGTGAAGCAAATAACCTCTGACGCGCATAGCAAGCGTCAATTGGCATTACTGATTTTGTTGGTTCTGTTTAGCCCGTTAGCGATTGATATTTATCTACCAGCTTTACCGCAAATTTCTCAAACGTTTCACGTGGAACACGCTTATGCACAAGATACGATTACTTGGTTTCTGTTTGCTATGGGAGTCGGTCAACTCTTTGCTGGCCCGCTAGCGGACAAACTCGGTCGTCGAACTGTTGCATTAGGAGGGATCAGTATTTATGCATTGAGTGCTTGCTTGGCGTGGGCCGCTCAAAGTATTGAATGGATGCTGATGGCTCGGCTACTACAAGGCTTCGGTGCGTGCGCGACATCGGTAGCGGCTTTTGCAACAGTTCGCGATATTTTTGGCCCACAACGTAGCGGCAAAATGATCAGCTACTTAAATGGTGCAATCTGTTTTATTCCTGCATTAGCGCCAATCCTTGGTAGTTGGTTAACTCAGCAATTTGGCTGGCGCAGTAACTTCAGCTTTATGGCCGGTTTTGCCGTGGTCGCGGGTTTAATGATGGTGATTGGTATGAAAGAAACCAACCCACAAGCCACCGAACAGCAAGCGTTCTTTAAGTTATCGCGTTACTGGTCCGTATTGAAAACACCATCTTTTCTCTTCCATGCTTCATTATGTATGTTAGCGATGGCGGTTATTTTAGCCTATGTCACTTCTGCCCCAGTGGTATTAATGGAAGGTTATGGATTGACCATGAATGAATTTACTTTCTGGTTTGGACTCAATGCCATCATTAATATCGTTGCCTGCCTAAGTGCGCCGAAATTTATGGATAGGTTTGGTACCCATATGGCGCTGGTGGTTGGAATTGGCACGTTATTGGTTGCGGGGACTACCATGGTCGCGCTGGCACAACAGAAAACGGCGATTGCCTTTATGCTGCCCATTTTTATGTCATCAATCGGTTTTGCTTGGATTCTGGGAGCGGCCGCAGGAAAAGCACTGGCGCCATTTGGTGACCGTGCGGGAACCGCCGCAGCACTGCTTGGTTTGTTTCAGATGAGTGGTGCTGGCCTGTTAGTTGGCACCATGCAGCGTGTTGGGTTAGAACCTCAGATATTAATTGCACTGCAAATGTGGCTGATTGCGCCAGCGTTGTTTATCCTGTTTTCTAAAGCAGGGCGTTATTGGCATCAATTAGTGGTGAATTAATAAATTGTCACCTGCTGTTTTATATTCTTTTTAACGGGTGTATATTT
>NZ_CAWNHY010000013.1:0-12251 GCF_963874335.1 Vibrio sp. V10_P2A27P122
AACATACCTTCATCGCGCATTTTAGAAACGAAGTAGGTGGATGGAACAACAAGATCATAACCTTGGTTGTGAGTTTTTAGCTTTGCATACAGGGTTTCATTCGATTCATAAGTTGAATAAATGACCTTGATGCCGGTCTCTTTCGTAAACTGCTCTAGAAGACCACTGTTAATGTACGGCCCCCAGTTCATGAATACTAGTTCCTTGTTTTCATCCGCTGTTACTGCTCCAGAGAACAAAGAAAGCGCACATGCACTACCAGCTAATAGAGTAGCCCATTTTTTCATTGACGTTAGCTCCAAACCAAACGTTGCCTATTTTTAGGCGTTAGATAGAAAAACAGAATGACGATTTGTCATTCTGTTTCGTGTAATGTATTACAAGATGTCGATTCTACTTCACTTTTTCCCTTGCTAACAACTGTGATGTGATTACTAGAGCCAATGAGACAACTAACATCACGGTCGCCAGAGCGTTAACTTCTGGGGAAATGCCAACTTTAACCATAGAATAAATCTTCAATGGTAAAATCTCGTAAGTAGGGCCGGTTACAAACGAGCTAATGATCACATCATCTAATGACAGTGTGAAGCTCAGCAACCAACCAGCCGCAACCGCCGGTTTCGCTAATGGCAAAATGATTTTGGTCAAAATCACCCATTCGCCAGCACCGAGATCTTTGGCAGCTTCGAGCATCTTTACATCAAATCCGTTGAGGCGACTGTAAACAGTCACAACAACGAAAGGTAAGCAGAATGTAATGTGTGCAATCAACAAAGTAAGAAAACCTAGCTGAGCACCTAACACTAAGAATAGCGCAAGTAGCGAAATTGCCATGACAATATCTGGGGACATCATCACAACAAACAACATACCATTAACTGCACGTTTACCTTTAAATTGATAACGAAAAAGGGCTACAGCAGTTAAACTGCCAATCAGCGTCGCTGCTGTGGCTGAAAAAACCGCTACATTCAGCGAGTGCCATGCGGCCTGAACTAAGCTGTCGTTTGCAACTAGAGCGTGGTACCACTTCGTAGTGAAACCGCCCCATTTAATACCAAATTTGTTGTCATTAAATGAGTTTACAATCAGCACTATGATCGGTAGGTATAGAAATACATACACTAAACTCATAAAGCTAAATCTAACTGTTTTGCCCATTAGTCTAGCTCCACTTTCTTATTCAATAACTTACCAGCACGATAGTATGCATAAAGCATTACAGCCATCGCCAGAGTCAAGGCAATGCTGGTCGCGGCGCCGAATGGCCAATCACGAGCATTCAATACTTGGCTCTTAATCACGTTACCAATCAGCAGGTTTTTCGCGCCACCGAGTAAGTCAGCAATATAGAACATACCTAATGCTGGCAGTAACACCAATAAGCAGCCCCCGATGATACCCGGCATGGTCAATGGCAACACTACCTTCAGCAAAGTTTGAAGCTTATTTGCCCCTAGATCTCGCGCGGCTTCAATGTAGGTATCGTCCAATTTTTCAATAGCAGAATAGAGCGGAAGAATCATAAAAGGCAGCAAGATGTAAACCAAGCCAATCATTACCGCTGTCTCGGTGTACATAATACGCAGTGGTTTGTCTATGATGTCTAAAGCCATTAAAGCTTGGTTTAGGATGCCTTGCGTACCCAGCACTATTTTTAATCCGTAGGTACGGATAAGAGAGTTCGTCCAAAAAGGAACAATCACCAAAAACAGCATAATTGGACGCCATTTTTGTGGCATTTTTGCGACAATGTAAGCAAATGGATAACCAATAACCAAGCAGAGAAGGGTAGCCACAATTGCCATATAGAAAGAGTGCATGAGCACTTTGGCGTAAAGTGGATCCAATAGGCGTGTATAGTTATCAAGCGTGAAGGTCATTTCAATTAAGTTGGCTTCATCGCGAGTCAAAAAGCTAGTACCAATGATCATAACGTTAGGGATTAGCACAAACAGCACTAACCACCCAACAATCAATGTGATAATAGCATTTTGAAGATTAAGCTTCTTGCTCATCATCGAGTACTACCTCCCAGCTTTCAACCCAAGTGATAGCGACTTTCTGGCCGAGAGAATGGTCCACATCAGGATCATCTTCGTTAAAGAATTCGCTAACCGTCACGCGCATGCCTGATTCTTCCAATTCGACTACAGATTCTAGAGTCATGCCTTTGTAGGTACGTTCTGTCACGTGCCCAACAATGCCTTTTTCTTCTGACTCTTTAATCTCTTCGATGCGAAGATCTTCAGGACGCAGCAAAACTTGTAGTTTGTGTCCGGGTTGTACATTTTGATCGTGGTAAACCACCGCTTCAACACCTTCGATATGTGCACGAATACGCTTATCATCAATTCGTTCAATCGTTTCAGCATTAAATACGTTGATCTCACCGATGAAGCGAGCAACAAATAGGTTTTTAGGGTCTTCGTAAATTTCACGTGGAGAGCCATCTTGCTCAATTTTCCCTTCACGCATAACAATAATGCGGTCCGACATTGATAAGGCTTCTTCTTGATCGTGCGTAACGAAGATAAAGGTGATCCCAAGCTGACGTTGAAGCTGCTTAAGCTCCATTTGCATCTGCTTACGCAGTTTATAGTCAAGCGCGGATAAAGATTCGTCTAGCAACAGAACCTTAGGTTTATTAACAACGGCACGCGCGATCGCGATACGTTGTTGTTGACCACCAGAAAGTTGACTTGGTTTACGCTGGGCCATCGCGTCGAGACGTACCATCCGCAGTGCTTCCATCACACGGGGTTCAATGTCCGTCGTTGGCACTTTTTGCATACGCAAACCAAACGCGACATTTTCAAATACTGTCATATGTGGGAAAAGTGCATAGCTTTGAAAGACGGTGTTAACGTGTCTCTGTTCAGCAGGAACTTTTGTAACATCTTGATTATCAAGAGTAATTGAACCTTGATCTGCGGTTTCAAAACCTGCAATCATTCTTAGTACTGTTGTTTTACCACAGCCAGAAGGACCAAGTATCGTTAAGAATTCGCCATGATTAACATCAAGGTTTAGGTTGCCAATGATTTCCTTACCATCGAAACTTTTACTGATACCAGAAAGACGAACTACTGGTTTTCCTACTGATTTTTTTACGTTCAACGTCTGTTTTTCTCCCACCTTGGTCTATAGGGATGCCTATCTTACGACCTGTCGCTATACACAATTGAGGCGCGCATCATAATCACCAAAAGAGTGAATTCAAAGCGTTTTCTTATATTGATACAGAAAAAGTTTTGTAGGTAGCAGTAAAGATTGATTACCATACAGAACTAACTAACTGTTCAATGCTTTCAAGTGGTTAATTATCAACCAAACACATAATAATGCAAGATCAGTTTAGGCTTCTGATTTTGGACTAGAGTGTATTGCAGTATAATGACAATAACTTTGTGACCCAAATACAGGCAACTTGCTTTTCCGTTGCCTAGGACATTTTATGAATAATGATATTGAAAAAGATTTCAATTTAGGCGGTAGTGTAGAGCATGCGCTCAAGGGAGATTACGAGCTAAAAGTTAACGCCGTGCTCAAAGAGGCATGGGATTGTACGATCAAGCAATTTATCTCCTTTTCTCCTTCCATCGTGATTCTTTTATTTGTGCAGCTTGCGATCTTCTATATTGCTTTAAAATTGCAACTGGGTGATCCATCACTAATCTTGGATGCGTTAGAAACACCAGAAGCTTTCACAGGCAATATTGTACAAGCTATTTTTGTGGCTAATTTTAGCTATGAGGTCGTTAGTGCACCTATTTATGCTGGCGTGAGCTTAATGGCGATGAGTCATGTCGCTGGGTTAAGAACACAGCCAAGACATATAGGTAAGGGATTACAGTTCACCATCCCAGTGATTTTAGCAACGCTATTCAGCTTATTACTGCAAGGTGTAGCAGGAATGATTTTCCCATTGCTATCAATGTATTTGAGTATTGCGTTTAGCCAATCCATCTTATTGATCTGCGAAAAACGGGTTCCACCTATGCAATCACTGCTATTATCCTTACGCGCAGTAAATAAAAAAATCGTTCCTATTGCCGTGATTTATTCCGTGATCATGCTGATGTTCGTTGCCGCCGCGCTCTTTTATGGGATAGGTTTCATTTTTGTATTACCTTTCTTCTTCCATGCTAAAGGGATTATTTATCGCAATATGTTTGGCATCAAACTAAAGATCATAGCGACTAATCAATCCGACAATAATCCAAATTCTCAGGTGTTCAATGCGTAAAATAATCTTACTTACCGCCATCTCGCTCGTGGTTGTGAGCTGCAGCGTTTATTACGTCAAGCAAACCTCAACTGAGACGACTTACAAAAGCGACATTCCATCTTTGCAAGGTGCTAGAGCTGTTGGAAAAGCGCCTGACTTCTCAGCCATCGATGATGTGAATGAGAAAAAGCATGCTTTTTTTTCTTTCTTAAAACCAGGGATAGCTTGGGAAAATTTACGTGTTTTGCGAGAGCGTGAAATATTAGAGAGGATTGCACAACATCATCTAAGCAATCAGATAGCCAAAAGTGACTATAGTGAGGCGCAAAAACTCTCTAAGCGATATGAAGTACCGATTCCTGCAGAAGGCATCACTAGCGCATGGCTAGAAAACATGCTGCATCGAGTTGACATTTTACCCGAAGCGTTAGTCTTGACCCAGGCAGCGAATGAATCAGCTTGGGGAACCTCTCGCTTTGCAACTGAAGGAAACAACTATTTCGGTCAATGGTGTTACAGTGTAGGGTGTGGGTTGGTACCTTTGCAACGAGTGGAAGGTATGACTCACGAAGTGGCGAGTTTTGGTTCTGTTCAAGAGTCAATCCACGGTTACTTCATGAATGTTAACCGCAACTCCGCTTATCATGATTTACGAGAGATTCGTTTTCGATTAAGAAAAAATAATGCCGATTTATTGAGTGCTGACAGTGCCATGGAGATGACCAATGGCTTACTGAAATACTCAGAGCGCGGAGAAGCTTATGTGCAAGATCTTCAATCTATGATGCGTCACAATCAGCCTTTCTGGACAGAATAATAATGAAAAAAAGAACGCTTACCTTATTACTGACAACGTTATGCTTTGCTAACGCATTTCCCGTTAACGCTCAAGAGTATATGTTTACATACTCCAAGTTGTTTTCAGCAATGAAAAATAACGTGAAAGAAGAGTACCCCAATGTCAAAGTCGCTTATTATTTCCTTAATGCAAATACCAAGCAGCTCTGCCCAATAGAGAAGGCTTGGATGGAAAAAGAAAAGCACTATGAAGCGTTGAAAGTCAGTAGCAACCACGAACTACTACTTCCTTTAGACGATCATTTACGGCAAGCGAATCCGTTAGTGTTTGTCGATACTCCTCAAGATATGCGTTGTGACTTTTCGACTGTTGTTATGGCAAAAGAGCAGTTCAAAGAAGAAATATCTTACCAGCAGGTCGCCATCTTATTACCTCAGATGCAAAAATTACTGGAAGAGCTCGGCGGGATGTTTGCGAGTTGGTTCACACCCGATGTTTCTGGTGTCACACTCGAATTTGCCAATAATTTGAATTCGGTCATTCAGTTGAGTAACGGCGAAACCATTAACATAGAAAATGGCAAAGCCCAAGTGGATCTCAGTCAACTGGGTGAAGGTGGATCGATGCAGTTACCACAAGAAACGGTTCGCGTGTTACCTTATCTTCCCAAAGCGAAACATTAGACATGTTGGGCTAATATCAATAGGGCTGCATTCGCAGCCCTTATTCTTTTTATCTTTGTAGGAACATCAAATATTGGTGACATCCAACTTCAAACTAGGATCAAACTCCATCACGCTATCCTCATCTTCGAGCGCTAGGATTGGCATCTCTTCTTTATCAAAACCAATGTCGCCGCCATTAATAACGCCTGAATCACGGTTAATCGACTTAAAGTCAAACAACTTGAAATCAGCCAAATGGCTAGGCACTACATTTTGCATTGCACTAAACATGGTCTCGATGCGCCCAGGGAACTGTTTATCCCAGCCATTTAGCATTTGCTTAATGTTTTGACGTTGCATGTTTGGCTGAGAGCCACATAGATTACATGGAATAATCGGATACTCTCGCATGTTCGCATATTTGATAATGTCTTTTTCACGACAGTAGGCTAGAGGGCGAATTACCACATGTTCACCGTTATCAGACACAAGTTTAGGTGGCATTCCTTTGATCTTTCCACCATAAAACATGTTCAAAAATAGCGTTTCTAGAATGTCGTCACGGTGATGGCCTAACGCAATTTTCGTCGCACCGAGTTCTTTGGCTGTACGGTACAAAATGCCGCGGCGTAAGCGTGAACAAAGTGAGCAGGTGGTTTTCCCTTCAGGGATCTTATCTTGAACAATAGAATACGTGTCTTCTTCGACAATTTTATATTCAACGCCTAGCTGCTCTAAGTACTGCGGCAGAATGTATTCAGGAAATCCGGGCTGTTTTTGATCAAGATTCACGGCAATAAGCTCAAAGCTAACAGGGGCACTTTTCTGAAGGCTCATTAGAATATCCAGCATGGTAAAGCTATCTTTACCGCCAGAAAGACATACCATAATACGGTCGCCATCTTCAATCATATTAAAGTCAGCAATGGCTTGACCCGTATTACGACGGATACGCTTCTGAAGTTTATTGAAATTATATTGTTGAGCTTTGGTGCGCTCTTGAATTTGCTCAGTCATCAGTGTCTGGTCTTTAATCTTTAAAACAAAATAGAGTGCGTATGATACGGATAAATAGCGCAGATGCCAGATCTAACAAGTAAGGAAGATAAAAAATCCCCCTCGTCTATGACAAGGGGGATCGATGATAGATCAGGCTATTTTAAATAGAGGTTTTAGGATCTAAAGGGCTCACGTAGCCATGCGGCTTTAATGCTAAAACATCACAATTAATTTTATCAATGACTTGTTCTGCCGTGTTGCCAATAAATACTGCCGATAACCCTGTACGCCCCGTCGTACCAAGAATAACCATCGCCGCATTGAGCTTTTCGACTGCTTGAGGAATGACGTCTTCAGGCAAGCCTTGTTCTACAAGTGTTTGCGATTCATCTATACCATGCTTTTGTCGCAATGCCTTCATTGCCATCAAGTGGTGACCACGAACAGCATCAGTGTAGGTCATTGGATCAAACTCGGGCAGCTCAATGGTAATATTCGCTGGCGTAATAGGGTATGAATTCACCAGATAAGGTGTCGCACCTAAACGAGTGGTGAGGCTTTTTAGTTGTTCAACCATGCAATCATTTAAATCAATATGAGCCGGATTTTCTGACCCCACATGTACCGAAGCGATTATATTCGCATTCTGTGGCCAATCTGAATTTTTAACCAATAGCACTGGAGTTGGGCATTTACGCAATAAGTGCCAATCTGTCGGTGTAAAAATAACGGATTCCAGGACATCATGCTTGCGCGTCCCTTTGATCAGAATGTCATGTTCTCCGTAAAATATCTCAGCAATAATCGCTTCATAAGGGCGGTTATGCCACACCACTTTTACTTCAAATTGGATCGAACTATCAATATACGGTTCAGCTACTTTCCTCATCCATTGCTCGCGCTGATGGATAACACCACGTCGCATAGCATCACGTTCATCAACAGAGAGCATCGACGTCATGTCATAAGAGAAATCATAAATAGATAGAAAAAATGTAATGTGGCTAGAAGACGTGCTTTGCTGCGCTAACTGTATGGCTCTGGCAAGGGCGGGTTGTTCATCGTGGTTGATGTCAGCAACCACCAGAATCTTGCTATAAATACTCATATCGACTCCTTAATTATGGAGGAGGGCGTTAGAGTTACTTTAGCTCATAACCAGCGAGAATTTTAGAAAAAAAGAGAGTTTTTAACAGAAGTATGACGTAGCTCATTTAAGAGCTACCTCATTGAAGTTACTTAGTTTCTTTAGATACGCCTGCCAGTTCCATCAGTTGGTCATGGTCAAGGATTGTGATGTATTTGCCTTTAACGCTAAGGATTTCAGACTTCTGAAAACGGCCGAGTAGACGACTGATCGTTTCAACAGTAAGACCAAGGTAGTTACCGATATCACCACGAGTCATTGTCAGACGAAACTCTCTAGGGCTAAAGCCGCGCTGAGAGAAACGAGTCGACAAGTTATAAAGAAAAGCCGCCAATCTTTCTTCTGCATTCTTTTTAGATAGCAGAAGAATCATCTCTTGGTCGCCCTTAATTTCATTACTCATCAAGCGCATAATTTGTTGACGTAACTTAGGCATTTTACCCGAAAGATCATCAAGAATTTCGTAGGGTATTTCGCATACCATTGATGTTTCTAGAGCCTGAGCAAAGCTAGGATGAGAATCATCAGTGATCGCGTCAAAACCAACTAAATCACCCGCTAAATGAAACGCAGTGATTTGTTCATCACCTTGCTCAGTAATGGTATAACTTTTAATTGTACCTGAGCGAATAGCGTAGAGAGACTTAAGGTCGTCACCAGCTTTAAATAGCTCTTGGCCCTTTTGGATAGGTTTTTTACGCTCAATAATTTGATCAAGTTGATCAAGTTCAGATTCATTGAGAGTAAAAGGAATACAAAGCTGGCTAATGCTGCAATCTTGACAGTGAATTGCACAACCACCAGATTGAATGCGCTTTGCCGCTGGCTTATCAGAAATCATAACAACCTTTCACTTTTTGATGTACATCAATATTTTAGCACCCATTACCCCTAAAGGATAGCGAAAAAAGATGCCATAAATCAGACAGCTACCACGTAGATGATAAAATACTCACTGCTCCATAACCCGTGTATAGACCATAGAGTATGATAAAAATCGCAGCAAAATGACGAAATATGAATGATTGTTGAATGTTCTTCAAACGGGTCGCTCCGTAACCAACAAGAAGCATCGCAGGTAAGGTTCCCAAACCAAAAGAGGCCATAACCAGTGCCCCAGACAGCGCACTACCGGACACCACAGACCAAGTCAGTACCGAGTAAACTAGCCCACAAGGTAACCATCCCCAGATAAACCCAAAAGGGAGAGCGAACCACGTTTTCCTAAGCGGGAGCAATGATTGCCCAAAAGGCGAAATAAAACTCCAGATTTTTTGCCCAACCTTCTCCAGCTTCAACAGACCAAACCACCAACGCCCAACATATAATCCAAGTACAATCATTAGGCCTGCCGCAATGAGCCTCAACCAAATCAACGCATGATTAAGTGTAGAGAATTCGGATAGCGAGGCGGCGAGGCCTCCTAATAAACCGCCAAACAGCATATAGCTGGCAATACGCCCAAGGTTGTAAAAAACAAGCAGTATTGGGAGTCGATCACTGCGTTTTTCACCTAAGGTCAAAAGAGAAGCAATTCCGCCACACATTCCCATACAGTGGCCAGCTCCAAGTAAACCGATAAAGAAAGCACCAATCCAATCTGCGGTCATTTTTTCTCTTCTTTTGATGAGGTAAGTTCATCTTCATCAAACAAAATATTGTGTCCTTGGCGTTCTAAATCTTCAAACTGTTCGCTCTTTACTGCCCATAAAAAGATGATGACGGCGATCGTAACCAAAACGATCGCTATGGGGATCAATATATAAAGACTTTCCATCTACTTATCCCTCTTTTTGAGTAGTCGAAGAGAATTAGATACCACAATAATCGAACTCGCCGACATGCCCACAACGGCAATGTAAGGAGCAACCAGCCCCGCAACGGCGAGTGGCAAAACAATAATATTGTATCCAAGTGACCACGCTAAATTTTCCCGAATGATTTTGCGAGCTTTTAACGCTAAGCTTCTGGCTTCCAATAATCTGTCGAGTTTATCACCAAGTAAAACCATATCAGCGGATGCTTTTGCGACATCGGTTCCACCACCCATAGCGACTGATAAGTGCGCACCAGCAAGCGTTGGCGCATCATTAATGCCATCGCCAATCATCATGGTGATATCATCATCTGGTAACGACTTTAAGTAACTCAGTTTATCTTCTGGTTTGGCATTCGATACGACAATATCGATGTCCATTTCGGCGGCCACACTTTGTGCATTAAGTTGAGAGTCACCCGTTAATAGCGTGATCTTAATTCCTTCCTGATGGAAACGATCGATAAATTGTTTCGCTTCACTACGGATAGGATCGCGGTACGTGAAGGTCGCAATGTGTTGCCCGTTGAGCGACAGATAAATACGATTTGCTCGATCATCACTGATGTCGTTCAAAACAAATTCGGCGCTGCCGATACGAACATCGCCGCCTAAATATTTACCTTGAATACCAGACCCAATCATATTCTGCACATGCTCAACTCGAAACTCGTCATTACGATATTGCGCAAACGCTCTGGCAATAGGGTGATTGGCATGATGCTCCAAAGCAGCGGCTAGCGCCAAACAATGGTTTTCGTCTATACCACCATGCAACTCAACGTCACTAATTTCGATATCACCACGGGTCAACGTTCCCGTTTTATCAATAATCAAATGGTTAACTTTGCAAAGTGTTTCAAAGACATGGTTTTTTCTCAATAAAATACCAAAGTCACCCATTCGTGATGTAGCGCAAGTGATGGCTGTGGGGGTGGCAAGAGAAAGCGCGCACGGGCAGGTTGCCACCAAGACCGCTAACATGATCCAAAATGCATCTTCAGGTTTTGTCTGGTGCCAATAAAACCAAGTGGCTGCTGCAATAATCAAAATTACAGCCACAAAATATCTCGCGACAATATCAGCAATTTCTGCAATCTTAGGCTTAGACATTTGAGCTTCATCTTGCAGTCTAACAATATTGGAAATAACGGAATCCGCTTTAGATGCAGTGACTTCCAACTCGAAAGACTCATCGCCATTTAATGTACCAGCAAAAACAGCATCACCGACTGTTTTGACAACTGGTACTGATTCACCGGTCAACATTGATTCATTAATATGAATACGCCCATTCAACACTCGACCATCAGCAGGGACGTGTTCTCCAGGCAACACGCGAATTCGATCACCAAGAGCTAGAGTTTTTACAGGCACTTGACGGCCATCCAACGTAGTTGCAACCGCAGGGATCAATTTCAGTAAATTGCCGCTAGCCGCCGCGGCTTTTCTACGCGCCCGCATCTCTAAAAATCGTCCAACCAGTAAGAAAAAGGTAAACATTGAAATGGATTCAAAAAAGACTTCGCCTTGTTCAGTCACTGTCGCTATAAGACTAGCAACATACGCAAAAATAAGAGCGATAGAAACAGGGACATCCATACCTAATGTTCTGCCTCTAATGCTTCGCCAAGCATTGAGGTAAAAGGGAAGGGCAGAGTATAAAAGTACGGGGGTTGCAAAGATCAAGCTAACCCAACGAAAATAATTGCGAAACTCAGAATCAAGATCGCCGAAGACCTCAAGATAGAGCGCCACAGCAAGCATCATCACTTGCATGGTGGCTAGACCTGCAATACCCAAGCGATAAAGATATTGCTTCATTGATTGATGGTAGGCTGCCTCATGTGCGTCTGCTTCAAAAGGGGCAGCCTTATAACCTAATTTATGAATAGTGGAGAGTAATTCACTGAGTCGTGTTTGTGTCTTATCCCAACTGAGTAAAGCACGGTTGGTAGTGGTATTGACCCTTATCGAAATTACCCCATTTTTATGAGAGAGTTGTTTTTCAATTAACCAAGCACAAGCCGCACAGGAAACACCTTCTAACGATAACGTTACTTCGGACGTTTCGTTGTCGTTACGAACGAACTCTGCTTGTACATCATCATTATCATAATGAATGAGTGCTTTGAGCTGCTCTGGCACAAGCTCCACTTTATCTGCAGTGGTCGTTCGGTATTGGTAATAAGATACTAGGCCACTCTCTACAATGGTTTTAGCCACGGTTTCACAACCGGGACAACACATATCTCTGCTTTCACCTAGAATATCAACTTTATAATCCGTGTTGGCTGGTACATCTTCACCACAGTGGTAACACGCTTTGCACATAGTTTAATTCATTAATTGAGTAGAAGTTGGCATTGGAAACGTTACTCGACCTTGGATTAACCACTCCTCATTGTGAGGAGTGAGTTCGATGAACCAAGGGCCTTGTAACGGGGCAGGCAGGGTAATGCGATATATACCTTGTGCATCCGATGAGACAAGTTGTGTGAAATCACGGTCTGGCAGTGTCCGATGAGCAAACATCATTTTAATCGCGGGGTAGTGTTCAAGATCACCTTTATTAAATTTGAAGATAATAT
>NZ_CAWNHY010000014.1:0-11754 GCF_963874335.1 Vibrio sp. V10_P2A27P122
GAGGGATACAATAAAACCGTATCGTCTCTAACCAAGGTGGTGACAACTTTTTCAAAGTCGCCCTGATAAAGTTCAAGTAAAGAATTAACTAAGCGGCCATATTGTCGCTTAGCCCAATAAGACGCTGCTAATACATCACAAGCAACGCGCTTTCTAGATTTAGTTTTTGTTATTACAGGCTCAACGGTATTTGAGAGTAAAGAGGCGGCATAAGCATTTAATGCAACAAAGCCACCGACAGGGTTTAATAATATATCCGTGTCCCATTTCTTTAATTCAACCTCAGAGCGATACCACGAAAAATCCTCAGCCGTAATATTACGTTCTAATTTCTTGTTATAAACGCGCCAATATACGAGCGACTGACGAGAGCCAAAATTGCGCTCTTCACGAGAAAATATTTTATTGCCGTTTTCGTCCCAATCCCACTCATCGCCATTGGAGACTTTAGGACTGAAGCCACGAGAACGCTTAAAGCCACCGAGACGCGAAACGTTTTCCGCAGCCTCACAAGTATGTAAACCATCGTAATCATCAAAGGCTAAATCAATACGCGAGAGTTGCTTACAACATAAAACCGTTGAAATCCAATGATGCAAGAAACGACAAGAGCGATTAGCAAACAGATGCTTGCAGCCGTGGCCTGTAATCTGAAAATGCACAGTATCGCGATTTCCGCCGAATCCAACTTGGCCGCAATAGTCATCGCCATATTCGGAAGTTAAAACAAACGAATCCTCGTAGAACTGGAAGCCTTTACCACGTGGTGAGCCGTAGTTAAAACCAAGCACGTATTGAATAAAACGTCTTAACGTTTCTTGCAGGTAATCCATTGTCACTTCACGGAAGTAGCGGTTATAAGCCTCAATATCATCAATCGTTTTCGCATGATGTTGTGAGAACTTAGGAGCCTCAGGAAAGTGAATACCAGAGTAGGGCGCGTCTTTTTTGCAGTGGCGCAGGTCAGCCAATTTAACGGTAAAACAGAGGTAATCGATAATCACAGGTGATTGCTCGTAGTCCTCGATAAAGGTGTATTCGTTAACGGTATGGTTAACAAACTCAGGGCGTAGGCCGGATTTTTTAGGGCGATACACATAGTCAGATTGTACTTTGTGACCTTGTGACTTTTTCCCGAAGACCTGAACGTTGTCCATATTAAGCTGATAAAGCATACCTGAGCGGCAGTCAGGACAGCAGCAATTGACCGGAGATTCGTAGTTAGTACCACAGTCCATACAGGCGAATTTCATGATTCAATCCCCATGATAGCCAGACGCTCGGTCAGTGTGGTGTTTGTGATATCAACCAGCTTGTAGTACAAGCCTTGAGCGTTGAGATAGTTAACAAGGCCAGTGTAAGAGCTGAAATAATCCCATTCGCCGGAAATGTAGACAGATACGGAGTTGTCAGGCATTAAGTCGTAGTAGATTTTTTCAGCAGCCATGATACAAAACCCAAACGGTGGAAAATCGAATTGGGTGGATTATAGGCACAATTAATCGTGCTCGTTAAGCACGAAAAATCATGCTTATTAAGCTAAGATTGAAGTTACAGGAGGATTTGCCATGTATCAAAGTCAGCTGTTAGATGCCTATAAAAAGGCTAAAAACTACATACAAGACAAGCAGATTGCGCACGACTTGAACCTACCAAGGCAGAGAATCGGTGAAATGCGCAGAGGTGCACGCTATATATCTGATGAAGAAGCAGTTTTTTTAGCGGAACAAGCAGGAATAGACCCAGAGCTGGCATTGCTCGGATGTCATGCAGACAGGAACGAAAACCCAAGAATAAAACAGCTATGGGAACACATAGCAAAAAAGCACAACGGGCTAGGATTAAGAACAATATCAATGGGTTGCGGAGCATTGGCGTTAGCGATTAGCACGCCTAAAGAAGCAGTATTACAGTGCGCATTATGTATCTTATGTTAAATTGATTGGTTTACTTCCTAGGTTCATGAGTAACCATAAATCAATAAGTTACCTTCTCTCACTTTCACTTTATAGTTATTAATACGTTAATTTCCGGCTAGTTTAACTCTGAAACCTTTCTTTTCTAAATAAGCTTTAATTTTGTCTCGAGCATCACCCTGGATCTCTATTTCACCATCTTTTACTGAGCCACCACACCCACAACTTTTCTTGATTTCTGCCGCGAATAGCTTTAGTGCAGTATCATCTAAATCCAAGCCGGTCACGATACTCACGCCTTTCCCTTTTCGCCCTTTTGTTTGACGATGGATTCTAACCACTCCATCTCCTTTAGGGCGTTCTATAACTTCAGGCTCAGCTTTGATACGGCCTAAATCCGTAGAATATACAAGTGTCATAAATCATTTACTTCTTTAATTGTTCTGCTTTCTGTTTTGCAAGCAAATAAGCTTCGATATGTTTTTGAATAGCCACTTTTGAACCTTTGATTAAGCGACCATTGAAAAAGCAATACCACCCATTGAGCTCACCTGTATCATTCTTCAGTGTAAAGCCGCCAAATTGCTCTTGTTTACCATTTGGAGCTTCTCTCTTCTTACCTACCGCACTGAACTCTCTAGGATCAATGATAGAGGCAGTATCACACCACCAGTCTATGCTTTTTTTAACTGCCGCAAGGTTACCAGTCAAAACATGGTTTTTGATCTTAACTTGCCATATATCTGTAGAGTTAGGCGCAGATGTAAGGGTAAATCCTCGATACGTCGCTATAGCCATATGTTATTGGTCTTTTTAATTATAGGTTAGTTAAATAATAATTGTATCTTCACCGTTATCAAGTATATTTATCGATAAACCATATTGTTATAGTGTATCAAGATGAAAAAAAACATCCCTCTCATCACAGATCCTATGATTTTAAAACAAAAGGTTACCGAATTTTCCGACACAGTTTGCTTTGAACAATTTCAACATTTGACACATTGGCAATATTCGAAGAACTCCGCTTTGGCCATGACTAAAGATTGGAATCATTTTGTTACATTTTGCAAAATAAGATGTGTTACTCCTCTTCCTGGCTCAACAACAGCTGTTAGGCAATTTATCGAAACGGAAGCTCGTGTGAGAAAATACACGACTATCAGGCGTTACATGGTCACCATTGGTATCATCCATCACCTACTTTCGATGAAAGACCCCACGCAAAACCGACTCACTCAACTTTCTTTGTTTCGTCTTAAAGGAGAGAAAGGTGATGATGCTAAGCAAGCGACACCGTTAACGAAAAAACATTTATTAGCACTAGATATACAACTTATTCATTCACCTAACAAAAAGGATATCCGCGATCTTGCAATCTATTATGTGATGTTTGAGTGTGCTTTGAAACGAAGTGAGCTTAAAAAACTAAGTACAGGACAAGTCTTAACTGTGGATGGGCAAATGAAGATCATCGTGGGAAATGTCGATTATTATCTTTCTGAATCGGCCTCTCTTGCACTTAAAAAGTGGCTACAATTACTCAATAAAGAGTCGAACATTGTGTTTTGTTCAATCGATCGCCATGGCAATATTTCAAATAGATCTTTAAATGATGCATCTATTTTCCGTATCTTACGTCATGCAGGGCAACGTTTAGGCATATTTGAATTGAGGTTTTCAGGCCAATCAACCCGTGTTGGTGCGGCCCAAGAACTGGCTAAACAAGGTTATAAAACTCAAGATATTCAGCAATTTGGACGATGGTTAAGCCCTGCAATGCCAGCTCAATACATTGGTAAACTCGACATTGCAGAAAGTGAACAGATGAAATTTAAGGTCATTAAACCTTTTGATTGAGTGACGTTGTCACGCAATTGGCTAGAAATTCATGAAACCTATGCCCATTATGCTCTAACATTTTAGGAAACATTGAAATGGGAGTCATGCCAGGGAAGGTGTTAACTTCATTAAGATAAATGTTTCCCTCTGGGGTTAAAAAGAAATCAATACGTGCAAGGTGCCTAAGCTTCATGTGGGTAAAAACCCTAGCAGCACAATCACTTATCATTTCTAATTGATCTCTGGTTAAATTCTGAGCTTGTACTTCAGTCATCGAATGGCTAGCCGCACTGTATTTTTCTTCATAAGTATAAAATGCGTCTTCTGGTGCGATGATCTCACCCGGCTTAGAAAGATATAAAACACCATCAAGCTGATAAGCGGCAACTTCTAATTCCCTAGGTTTCACTGCTTTTTCAACCAGAACTTGTTCCGAGTAGCTAAAAGCCGCATCGATTGCGCTGTTGAGCTGGGAAACCTCGGTGACTTTGTAACAACCAACAGATGAACCTTGCCTCGCCGCTTTAATAAACACACTTCCCCATTTTTCCAGAGCTTGCTTACACTGCTGATGCGCTTGTGCATTATTTTCTGAAAGAAAAAGATAAGGTGTATTAGGAATACCCAGCGCATCGTACCAAAGCTTAGATGTAATTTTATTAAAGCTGTTAGCACTGGCTTCTGGACCACAACCTAAATATGGGATGCCAGCCAGCTCGAGCATCGATTGAATGTCGCCCGTTTCCCCTGGATAACCATGAATGCAAGGAACCACAAAATCGATATTGACGGCGACACCATTGGTATTCAATGTTGCAGCATTCGTATCTAAGAAACTCAGATCGCCCTTTTCACTGTACCAACCATCGGGTCGCATTTCGACGCGAATAACTTGAAAACCTTCTGTTTTTTCAAGTTGTGCTTGTAAATAGTTGGCTGACACAAGTGAAACTTCATGTTCTGACGAACCGCCACCACATAATAATAGAATTGTTGTTTGAGTCATTAAAATCTGTCCATGCTGCTGACGAATAAACTATAAAGCATGATAATCAATTCAGTGTGAAGTTACACGGTTTTAGCCAAGGAAAACCTTTTTACTGTTGTAACAGGCTAAGTTATAAGCAATAAAGGGGCATAAGCCCCTTTGATCATTTATTCGCGATAAAATCCAGAATCAGTTCAACTTATTGAGTGTCGGAAATTCCGAATTTTTGATGGTATCAATACTTTTGGCAAAAGGTTTCATTGCTTGAAACTCGGTTGGCAGTGTTTTAATTGCTTCAACAGCATCGGCTCGAGTTGCGTAGTCACCATAAAGTACGGTGTACCACTTGGTTCCATTCACTACTTTATAATTTTCCCAAATAGGTTGGCCGTCAGAATTGGGCAGTTTACTGGCAAACTGATCAACTTTATTCTGTGATCCAACAGCAACGACCTGAATGGTGTAGCCAAAACGCGGATTCATTGCCGTCTGTTTAGCTGTCGGTGGAATGAGCGCTACTGCGGCTTTGCTTTGAGGGCTCATCTTAACGACTTTTTTCTCTGTATCGTTAGGAGACATCTTCACCACATTCGTTTCGACATTGCTCTCAGAAATTCCAGTAGCCATGCCTTCTTGAGCGACTACTGGTTGCTGAACCGGAGCAACTTTGTACTCTTCACGATGGCTTTCAGAGGTGACATCGGTAATGTATGTATCAGATGCACAGGCAGCCAGAAGCACTGATAAACCGACAATTGTGATTTTTTTCATGAATTGTTCAACGCCTTAAGTAGAAATTACTATAAATCATGCCGATAGCGACGCTCAGAATCAAGCTCGCTTTGTGATTATATACCCTTGTACTGTGATTTATGGCACAAAGTCGCAGTTGTTTCACGACGTAATGATCACAATCAAACCAATATAGTGAACAAG
Source organism: Vibrio sp. V10_P2A27P122 (assembly GCF_963874335.1). NCBI lineage: Bacteria > Pseudomonadati > Pseudomonadota > Gammaproteobacteria > Vibrionales > Vibrionaceae > Vibrio > Vibrio sp. V10_P2A27P122. The sequence goes on from NZ_CAWNHY010000014.1 coordinate 5,683, forward strand.
GATAGCATTTGTTCGCTAAGCTAACGGTAATTTGTGAGTGAAAGGTTCATCAACATGAACAATTTAAATCCATTCCTGAAACCAAAATCGATCGCGGTTGTTGGTGCATCAGTACGCTCGCTTCGTGCTGGCAATATCGTGATGAAGAACCTACTTCAAGGAGGCTTCGATGGTGCGATTATGCCTGTCACGCCTTATTATCCATCCGTCTGTGGCGTATTGGCCTACAAAAGTATCGCATCTCTGCCTATCGTCCCTGATATTGCGATTTTATGCACGCACGCAACACGCAACGTCACCTTATTTAAGCAATTGGCAGATAAAGGCATCAGCTCCGTCATCGTACTTTCATCTGATATGTATACTGAAGATGCTCAAGGAGTCGAAATCCAAGCCCAATGTTCTAGCATTGCAAAATCGGTAGGAATGCGCATTTTGGGCCCCAATAGCTTAGGGCTGATCCTACCTTGGTTAAATTTCAACGCTTCGTTTTCTCCTGTCACAGCCTTAAAAGGTAACATTGCCTTTATTTCACAATCTGCAGCGGTTTGTACCACGATTTTAGATTGGGCAAATGACAAAGAGATCGGATTTTCAGCATTTATTTCTCTTGGTAATGCCAGCGACATCGATTTCTCTGACTTGCTTGATTGCCTGAGCACGGATAGACACACCCAAGCCATTTTGCTTTATGTTGATACGATTAAGGATGCTCGCCGTTTTATGTCGGCAGCGCGTGCCGCGTCACGTAACCGGCGAATCTTAGTATTAAAAGGAGGAAGAACGCTTGCTGGACGTAAAGCGGCGCAAGCACATACTGGTGGAGACAATACACTCGACATTATTTATGACTCCGCAATTCAACGCACGGGTATGTTACGGGTGAATAATACCCATGAACTCTTTGCCGCTGTTGAGACACTCACTCACTCCGTTCCATTACGAGGTGAACGTCTTGCTATTATTACCAATGGTGGCGGGCCAGCTATTATGGCCGTCGATACCTTGTTAGATCGAGGCGGAAAACTTGCCGATCTTGAAGAGTCTACTTATCAAAAACTAAATCAGTGCCTGCCTAAAAGTTGGTCTCACAGTAATCCGGTCGATATGGTGGGTGATGCGGATCATACTCGCTACGTTAATACACTAAATGTGCTGCTAGATAGTGATAAAACCGATGCCATTCTCATTATGCACAGCCCATCTGCGATTGCGCAGTCTGAACAAACCGCTCAAGCGGTGGTCGATGCCATTAAAGCGCACCCTCGCCATAAACGTTTTAACATCCTAACCAATTGGTCAGGAGAACTTACCGCGCGCCCGGCTAGACAAATATTTACCCAAGCGGGCATCCCAACCTATCGAACGCCAGAAAGTGCAGTGGTGGCATTCATGCACTTAGTCGAGTACCGTCGAAATCAAAAACAACTAATGGAAACGCCGACGACCGCAGAACCCGTCCATGTATCAGAAATACACAGCGCGCAGCAATGGATAGCGGAGCAACTAGGCATACACCCTACCCGTCACCTTGATACACACCAAATAGGTAAGTTATTTAAATATTTTAATTTTAATGTATTACCAACTTGGATAGCTTCTGATGCCAGTGAAGCGGTACATATTGCCGAGCAAATTGGTTACCCAGTCGTGGTGAAATTGCGTTCGCCCGATATTGCGCATAAATCAGATGTGCAAGGCGTGATGCTCAATCTACGCAACTGCCACGAAGTGGCAAGCGCAGCGCAAGCGATATTGGATCGCACGCAGATCTCGTATCCTTCCGCTAATATTCATGGATTATTGGTTCAGGCAATGGCAAAGCTCGCTGGCGGCGAAGAGCTCAGGATCAAAGTGATTACTGATACAACCTTTGGCCCGGTCATTTTACTGGGACAAGGTGGTTCAGAATGGGATGAATCAATCGATGCCGCCGCCGCACTACCCCCACTGAATATGACGCTCGCTCGTTATCTGATTGTCAGAGCAATACGCAGCGGGAAAATTCGGCTGCAAAAACTACCAGAGCCAATGAATATTGATGGGTTATCTGAGTTTTTAGTTCGTATCTCGCAGATGATTATTGAATGTCCACAAATAGATGAATTAGATATTCACCCGGTTTTAGCCAATGGCAATCAATTCACCATATTGGATGCCAACTTAGTCCTAAAAGATTACCAAGGCGACGGACAAAGTAGATTAGCTATCCGCCCCTATCCAAGTGAGTTTGAAGAAAATGTGATCCTAAAGGACAACTCGGCCATTACCTTACGCCCAATCTTGCCGGAGGATGAGCCGTATCATGCAGAGTTTATCCGTAACGTATCAAAAGAAGATTTGTACAAACGCTTTTTTTCGGATGTCGGCGAGTTTAACCATGAAGCCTTAGCCAATTTCACTCAAATTGACTATGACCGAGAGATGGCTTTTGTCGCAGTGGATCATACCAATGATCAAGAGAGTATTATTGGCGTTTCACGGGCACTAATTAACCCTGAGAATAGCGATGCTGAGTTCGCCATCTTGATCCGTTCTGATTTAAAAGGAAAAGGTTTGGGTAAAATCTTGCTGCAAAAAATCATCGACTATTGTCGCTTGAAAGGAACCTTACAAATTTCCGGCATGACCATGCCAACCAATCGAGGCATGTTGACTCTAGCGCAAAAATTAGGTTTTGAGATTGAAGTGCATTTCGAAGATGGGACGGCAGATATGGTTTTGATCTTAAATAAACCAGAATAAAGCCGTAGCGATCAGATTTGATCACTGCGATCCGCCCAAAATTTTAACTTAGCACCCAGTTTTTCTTGAGGTATTGCACACACCACGACTTTGCTTCGCCCATTTTATTACGCCGCCATGCCATAATGATCTGCATCGATTTATCTTCAGATCCGCTGATTGCTTTCAGTTTACCTGAGGCGATCAGTGGCTCTGCTATCTGTTTCGGTAATGTGCCAATACCTAACCCTTCCACTAACGCGGCACATTTTGCGCTGAAATTAGTTACCGTCAGACGCGGTTGTTTTTGCAAAATATTCACGCTCATTGCAGGCTGGTCACGCGCGGTATCGGCAATCGCAATCACTCGATACTTTTGCCTTGCTTCTTCATCAAATGCACCGCTTCGTTTGTGCACGTAATGCGAGCTGGCCGCTACCCAAACCATTGACATAGTTCCTATGGTTTCTGCTTTTACATCTTGTGGTAACGTATCGATACGTGGGCAAATCAGCAAATCGGCTCGATCGGTTGAAAGTGACTCCCAACACCCCGCTAAAATTTCTTCTTGAAGACGGATTCGTGTTTTACTGACATTACCTAACGCTTCAACCATTGGGAAAAAATTATGAATAGGGATAATACCGTCAAATGCGACCGTCAAATCCAGTTCCCAACCATTCGCTAACAAGGTTGCGTCATTCACCAATTTTTCTGTCGCCGATAAAATGGCTCTACCCCGCTCAAGAATGAGCAAGCCGGCTTCAGTAAACGTCGCTTTATGCCCTGAACGGTCAAAAATAGTGATATCTAAATCTTGTTCCAATTTTTGGATCTGATAACTCAGCGATGATGGTGCACGGCTTAGCTCATTTGCCGCCGCAGCAAAGCTGCCTCGTCTATCAATCGCATCTAAAATATGAAGCGCTTCTAAGGTAATTGGACTTTGCAAAATGGACATCCTTTGGTGAAATTGCAGTGAGTATGCAATAACGAGTATGCCTTATTTATCATCGTTGTGGTATCTCTGACGGGATGGAAAATAGACGAGGAGAACTGGTTTGGAACCAAAAATCGTAGAAATAACAAAGCCAGTTTAATACTGGCTTTGAGACACATTCATTTAAAAAGGGGTAGAAAAGTTATCAATGTGTGAGTCTATTTCTTATTTTCTGACATCTCTTTCTTAACCATGACCGCTGCAGCCACGATAAAAACGATGATTAATCCAAGCTCCATGTAAAACCTCGATAAGTGTGTAAAATTAAAGGCTAAAATATAAACAACGCGATTCTAGCAGACTGGAAAAATATAGACAGCTTTTAACGTATTGCTAACGTTTTTAGCGACTCAGTTCAAAAAGAGCGTGAATACAGAAAATGGTAATTTTCATCACATCCGTAACTCTAGATTGTTATATTCTCTTCCTACTTGAAGCTACAGCGGTGTTTAACAACGCACCGCCGAACTCAAAAACCCACTGTAAACACTTGCACTAAAGCCGCCACGCGTTGGCAGTCCCTCTTGAATGCTTGAATGCTTGAATGCTTGAATATGTATATGTGTTTCAGATGCCACAACCCATTTTTATTTCGACCGACCTAATTGACCGTTCTGAACTAGATGTTACGTGCAATGGCCACTAGCTCGTCTCGGCAAATTTGCAACCAATATTTGAGAGTCTCTTGCAGCATTCTTACCTGATCACCGATGCGGTTGACTTCTTTCAGCTCCTCGTCGGTGAGAGGTCGAGAAGGTAAATTCTCTGATAATGCAGTGAAGTAGTCTACCTGCATTCCACTAGAAGAATGGAAATTCATACCAAAACCGATAACTGGATTCTCACTAGGATCGAAGTAATAGTTCCACATAGCAAGATCCTCGTTAATGTATTCAATGGTATTTTTACCGTACTTTTCGTTCATAAAGGTATCAATATCAGACAGGCTACCAGTAAGAAACATATTATATTCGTCGCTGGAGATTTCCACAGATGAATCAGTCAGCACACTAGAGAGTAATGCCATACGCATAATTGGAGAGACATCGCCTATGCCATTAGTCCAGTTAGAATACCATTCACTAGCAGTACCCCAATTATTCTGAAATTGCGTTACTAAAGCCCCGGGGCAACCAGAATTATTTTTCATAGAATCAGTAATTGTATAAGCAAAACTGTCCTTGGGTGCCTGGGCATGAATTTTGTTAAAAAGTCCAGGAAGGTCAGCAACAAATTCATATTGATCATAGTTTTCATGAGAACCATGCATCCCTGAACCACCACATTCCATAAAACGTTGAAGGGCATCTTTTTCATCCGCAGTTAAATTGTAATCGTCAATGTGGATCAATACATCCATAAGCACTAGTTGAAAAGCGTCTTCTAACGCATACCCTGTTAATGGTGATGTTTTTGATATGTCTTCCCACATCGCTTCCATGGAATCTACAAATACACCTAAGCCCATAGCTTGCTGCTGTATCGCTTCAAGTTGAGCACTACATGCTTCGATACCAGCTGTAGTGGTCAACTAAAATTGGCCACGGTTTTAGAGTTTTCCCAATATAATCGTTCTGATTCATTGGGAGTTAGACCACCGTTATACTGATGTGGCCTGAGTTGGCAGTAATATCCGATAATGTAGCGGGTGATCTCTTGTTGAGCCTCAGCGAAGCTACGATAGCCCACAGTTGGCACCCATTCCGTCTTCAGACTTCTAAAGAAGCGCTCTATCGGCGCATTATCCCAACAGTTTCCTCGGCGAGATAAACTCTGTTTTATTTGAAAGCGCCACAGTAATTGACGGTATTTACGGCTAGTATAATGACTGCCTTGATCGCTATGGAACATGACACCTTTTGGCTTTCCGCGAGATTCATAGGCCATAGACAGCGCTTTACCTGTCAACCGACTATCAGGCGACAAAGACATTGACCAACCGATCACTTTGCGGGCAAAAAGATCGATAACGACCGCTAAATACATCCACCGATTACCTGTCCAAATATACGTAACATCGCCAGCCCAGACTTCATTTGGAGCCGCAACAGCAAATTGACGACTTAAGTGATTTGGAACGTCAATATGTTCTTGTGAAGCCTTTCTGTAACGATGCTTTGGTTCTTGGCAGCTCACTAAACCAAGAGTTCTCATTAGCTTTGTTGCTCGGTATCGGCTCAGCTTTACACCCTGATTTGTGACTATATCTGCAATGGTTCTCGCTCCCGCAGAGCCATTGCTTGCGGCGTAAGCCTCGCTAATCAAGCTGCGCAGCTTTATTGTTTCCGCATTAATTAACGCTGGGCGTTTAAGCCAATAGTTATAACTACTTCGATGAACATTGAAGA
>NZ_CAWNHY010000015.1:0-11721 GCF_963874335.1 Vibrio sp. V10_P2A27P122
GGTTACATTGGTGCCAATGACTCACCGAACATTAGCCTATTCATTGACCGTGGCGAGCAAAAAATAGCCAGCCGTGAACAACAAGCCCAGTGGTGGCTCGATGATATCGCCCAGCAACTGATACAACAGCGGTTATCCAGCAATTTTAGTGACGCCAACCTTCCGGCACTTTGGATTTATTCCCAAACTATCCCGTTTGAAACCCAGCGCTATTCGTTTGCAGAGGTCGGGTTTCCAGTGGACTCAAGAGAAGCATCGCAAAATCTCTTCTTCTCCACACTTGCTGCACTGCGTGATCATGGTGTGAGTGAGCAAGAGTTTCAGGCGATTTTCCGTCAGTATCAAGAGATGCTAGCGAACTTCGATAACAATTGGCAAAAAGCCACCGCGATAGATTTAGTCGAAGAAAAAACGCTGGCGCGCACATTGGATCAACCGATCCAGTCGCATTTAGACCGACGTTCGACGTTAACCGAATTTATCTCGACCACCAACAGTGCCATACTCGATGAACACCTTCGCAAATTATTGTCTAGCGACTACCAGATCAATATTGGGTTGGATAAAAGTGAAGACAAAGAATCCGTCGTCGCGACACTGCCAACACTCAAAACCCTGTTTGCCCAAAAAGGGCAGCCACCGCTACTACAAGAGGTCAATCAAGCTTTTGTAACACCTACGCAGATAGGTGCTATTTTGTCGGAATCTCAACCTCAAGAGCCGATGGATATCACCACTTGGATGCTAAGTAACGGTGTTGAAGTGTGGTATCGCAGAGACACTAACGCAGGGGAAAAAGTGTATGCCTCTTTGGCAAGCCTTGGTGGTAAAGCAAGCTTAGAGCCCGATTTGCGTAAAGCTTCTGAAGTGCTTATTCCGAGTGCCATACGCGGTGGAATTGGTAACTTTAGCGGCTCTCAGTTGGATAATCACCTGAGAAGACACGGCATCATATTGAATCCCTACATCGACTTTACGTCGCATGGTATCAGCCTTGAATCATCTAAAGATGAGTTAGCCGAAGCGTTTGCGGCCCTTTATACGGCGATGACAGCCATCAACATCGACGACAGCCATCTGCAGTTAACAAAACAAGAGTTTAAGCAAAATCGTGATACTTTTCTTCGCTCACCCATTGGCCAGATGGCGCTCGCCATTAATCGCAATAGCTATCTGCCGGACACCACTCATTGGTTATACGAAGGATCGGACATCAATACGGTGAGTGTTGAGCAACTGATGCAAACCCATGATGATCTCTTTAAGAAAAATAGAGGCTTTAAACTCTTTATTACCGCAGACATTAAACCTGCCGAACTGAAACCGCTATTGCGTACCTATGTAGCGTCATTAACCTTCAGCTCTGCACCTGAGGTCGATTATCGCATTGATTATCGCGCAGACTTTCAGCCTCGAATCGACATGGCGATCAACGATGAAAAAAGCAGTGCCTATCTTGCCAGAGTGATCAGTAACGACCCGGAACACAAATCGGCTACTACTATCTTCATGGATGATATGTTGTGGCGTGTGGCAAACCGCCGCATGGTGAGTCAGGTGCGTGAACAGCTAGGGTTGGATTACGCTCCCAATGCTTTTTCGGTTTCAGCCGATAGTGAACCACATAACGATTGGCTATTTAGCGTGGACATTTCATCCAATGATGTCGATACCGCAGAGCAAGCCATTGATAAGCTGATTGACGGTTTATCCGTCGAAATAACGGAAGAGGAAACGCTCACCGCAGCAAAACAATTGATTGCCGATCTCAAACCACTCAAAGACGACCCCAAGCAGATGAATTGGTTTATTCAACGTTATTCACTGCACGGGTACGGCATCGATGCGTTGTTTAACATAGAGCAAACGGCAAACCGAATCACCACACAAGAGATGACGTTGAGAGCCAAGCAAATTTTTAATCACCACAACAGACGAACCAAAATTATTATGCGCCCGAAAGCGAAATAACAGCAGTAGAGTCAACCCTAGGATACTCAAACTGCCACCGCTCTCCTCTTGAGGGGCAACAGTTTGAGTATCAATCAGAACACGTACCCCATTTTGAGTGGCAACATAATATTTAGGCACCTCTGCCCCTGTAAGAACGCGCTGAATCCAGCTCTGATAATCATAAAGCTCCGTAAATACCGAGGTGATCGGTTGGTTAGTATCGCCACATAGTGAAGGCCCAAAGCTGGTTAAACCAATTTGAATGTATTGCGAGCCATTAAACCAATAGACAGGCCCACCGGAATCGCCAGAACAGGTGGAGTTTTTATAAGCACCGCTTACCGCACCATCAAAACAGATCTGCTTTGAGGTCAATGTCGGGCCATAGAAAGCGCTACAGACGGCATTACTAACAAAAGTGAGGGTCGTTTCTTGTAACTGCTTATTAGCATTCGGGACATTACCCGCCACATAGCCATGACCAATCGCTTTGTAATTATTGCCAGCAGGGTAATCATTATTTAACTGAGTATTGAGTAGCGCAGAATAGTCCACCACATTGAGCGGTGTTTCGAGCTTGATAATCGCAATGTCATCACGCCAGAGTGCACTGGACGAATTGATGTAAGTACTGGGGTAATAAAAAGCCGCCGCGCGCGATATCTGAATATTCCCGTAGGGGAAATCGGCCACATTATCCAACTGAGGCACTACCACCGTATAAAGCATGGTATCTTTTTTACCGTAAATACAATGAGCTGCCGTCAAAATAAACTGTGAATTGATGATACTCGCCCCACAAAAACTGTTGGTACTATACTGGGCGCTGCTTTGATATAAAAGGCTAGCAAAAGAAGGGTAAGTGGCACTGCTGGTATCCGAACCATTCACAATGTAAGGCTGGAAATCAACCGCATAAGCATTTGCTGATAGCATCGCACTGAACAGTATCCATTTGTACATCCATCACCTCGTCACTCATCTAGAAAGATACGCGTGTATCACTTTCAAGTTTAGCGCCCTAAGTGGAACCTGCTCAAAAAAGGCAATAAAAAAGCGACCTAAACAGGTCGCTCGAAATCAATAAGGGTTCAACGTCTACGAATGAAGGGGATAAACATCAGCAGTAAAGACCACCAGCCGAATGAACCACCACTGTCAGAAGGTGGGTTTAAATAAGCTTGGCGTTTCGCTTCTGTTGCGACAAATTTTGGTGGTTCAGAACCAAGCAGAACACTCTCTATCCAAGTAGAATAGTCAAGGATTTCCGTAAATACCGATGGAGCAGTAACCAGTGGGTCTCCACACTTGGTATTTGGCCCGAAGCTGGTTATACCAACTTGGATATAGTTACCGCCAATATGCCAAAATAACGGCCCCCCAGAATCGCCCTGACAGGTTGCATTTTGCAGCCCCGTAGAACCTATCGCCCCTTCCATACATAAATTGGTGTCCGGTACACCAGTCCCATAATTACAAGAGCTGTTAGGTACATAGGTTAACTCGGTTTGCTGTAGAGACGTTTTAGTATCGAGGTTAGAAGAGGTATTACCATGCCCAACGGCAATAAAGGTTTCACTTGATGAACGATAAGTGCTATCAGAATTTGCGGTAGGCCGCGTTAAGTAGTCAGCAGACGACACCATTGTCAAAGGTGTTTCAAGCTTGAGGATCGCAATATCATCCAATAAAGTGGTGTTGTTATAAGTTGATGGGTAGTAGATCTCCGCCACTCGCGCTTTTTCTAATATGTTGAATGGAAAGTTTGTTTCAATTTGCAGCTTAGGTACAACAGAGGTAAAAAGCTGATTTGCACTATTACCATAAACGCAGTGCGCAGCCGTCAATACGTATTGGTTATTGAGCAACGAAGCACCACAATAACTTCCTTTTCCATATGAACCGTTATAAGCAATTTGATCAAAAAACAAGCTCGCTATAGAAGGAAACTCCGCCACGCTTGCATACGAGCCGTTTACTATATAGGGCTGAGCATCAACGGCGAACACATTGCCAGAGAAGGCGAGCGAAGAAAAAAGTACTACCCATTTGTTCATCATGTCATTCCTTATCACTTTGAACCCAGATAGTACTTAATCCGTTATCGATATGAAACATCTTTAAATGCACTTTTATTACATTTTATGATGCTTTAGCCGCGATAATAACGCTGAGCCACAAACGGCATTTTCTCAACCACCATTGGCAGCATTTTTCCGCGCACATCAGCAAAAATTTCTGTGCCTATCGCTGATAAATCAGCTCGGATATAGGCCATAGACACGGGCTTTCCGGCCGTCGGTCCTGCTGTACCACTGGTCACTACGCCTATATGCTGGCCATCGGCATCAAATAGCTCCGTTCCTTCACGTACTGGCGCTTTAGTTAACCCCACTAAACCTACACGTTTACGTGCAACATCTTTGCTTTCGATCTGCCCAAGAATGATGTCTGCACCCGGGAAACCACCCGCACGCTCACCTTCAGCACGACGCACTTTGCTTATCGCCCATAACAAGCTCGCTTCTACTGGCGTTGTGGTGGTATCGAGATCATGCCCGTAAAGGCACAAACCGCACTCTAAACGCAGTGAATCGCGCGCGCCCAGACCAATCCATTCCACTTCTTCATAAGCGGTCAGTTTACGCGCCAATGCTTCGGCCTGTTCTGCTGGTACAGAAATTTCATAACCATCTTCACCGGTATAACCACTTCGGCTGACAATGCACTGGGCTCCATCGATGTCCATTAGCTGAATATCCATAAAGTGCATCGTCATCACTTGTGGTTGCAGGCGAGCTAACACTTCAGCGGCCTTTGGTCCTTGCAGCGCTAACAGCGCGCGATCGTCAATTACTTCGAGCTCAACACCTTGTGGCAAATGTGCTTGTAGATGAGCAATATCTTGTGCTTTACAAGCGGCATTAACCACAACAAACAGATGATCATCAAGGTTAGCAACCATCAAGTCATCCATGATGCCACCTTGTGCATTAGTGAAAAAGGCGTAACGCTGCTTGCCTGCTGGTAAGTCAATAATGTCGACCGGAACCAATGACTCCAATGCTTGCGCGGCATTGGCTCCATGCAAACGAAGTTGGCCCATATGCGAAACATCAAACAAACCAGCCGCCTCGCGAGTATGCAAATGCTCTTTCTTTACCCCTAATGGGTACTGAACGGGCATGTCATAGCCAGCAAATGGCACCATTTTCGCTCCAACTTCGATGTGCAGCGCATGTAAAGGAGTAGTGAGTAATGTTTGATTTGCATGTTCTTGAGTCATTTTTATCTCCATTTCAGCCGACCCAGCAGGGAATTCACCACCAAATTTTGGCTATTATGTCCAAAGAAGAGGAAACCATGTTTCCAATAGTGAACAAGAATGCGCCCGTTCGGACGGATTAACAAGTTCAAAACAAGATGAATTGTCAAAATTAACAACCCAATCACAATTAAAAGTCGCGAGATGCTTAGCATCGCCTGAGCTAAAAGTGATTAAAAGCACACTATAGAAGGTAAAACCACCAAATAGCAAACGATTGCTGTCACTATAAGAAACTTCGCGTTTTCACACTCATTTTGCAGTAACCCACAAAATCAATGCATCCTCTTCGCTGACAGAGACCAGCATGTGCCCCATGTTAGCGTCGTAATAAACGCTATCACCTTCCGCCAATCGAACCGGTTCATAAAATTCGCTATAGAACAAAACTTCACCCGTGAGGATCAACAAAAACTCCTCACCATCGTGACGAACCCAGTCACTGTACTCTTCAAATGCACGAGCTCGCACTCGGCTTTTAAACGGCATCATCTTCTTATTAGAGAGCTGCGTGGCGAGCAATTCATGCTCGTAAGTTGGGGTGGGATGCGGTTTACCCTGACCAATACGAGAAATATCCCTACGACCTGTTGCCACAATTTTCTTTGGTGGCTCAAATAGTTGAGGCATATCTATCTGCAATCCATGAGCGAGTTTTTGCATCGCTTGGTAGGTTGGAGAAATCTGTTCGTTTTCGATTTTACTCAATGTAGATCGAGCTAACCCTGTCCGCTGGCTCGCCTCTTCTAGCGTAATCCCAAGCTTAGAGCGGATCTCTTTAATACGTTGCCCAAGCTTAAGCGGTTCGATCGTTTGTTCACCAGTTTCCTTGGCCAAGGTCAACGATGGGTACTCATCATAAATGTCTTCAGACATGCTTTCCCTCGATTGTTATCTTCCTGATTTCGGCCATCATTGTGGCATAAAGCCAACGCAAGGTTAAAGAGGCTGCACGTAAATAAAGCGTGCTCTTGCTTACAAAAAAAGAAACCATGTTTCCTATAGGAAATTTTTGATTGATTGTTTATAAGTCAAAGAGTATGTTACTGACTTGTTAGATAAAGAGATGCGGTTTACCACTTATTGCGGTTAGGGATTTAACAAGGTTTAAGTGGCTTTTCACCCCGTATTGTTGGGGTTGCAATCCAGTTTAAGGATAACTGACACTCTGCTTTGTTGTCGCCTAACGGCTTAACGATAAGGCAGCCACTAAAAAGGAATGACGGAATGTTTAGCCAATCCGTCGGATTATTGGAAGGTCATCTACCATGAATGCCAACGTGAACAAAAGTTACCCCAACCACTGCCTTGAGAGCTTTTTCTCAACCAACCTTGCTGCCACTGATGATGCTGTCTTTGCGGGTATTCAAGCCGAATACGTGCGCCAAAATGAACAAATTGAGCTGATCGCCTCAGAAAACATCGTTTCAAAAGCCGTTATGCAAGCGCAAGGTACTTGTCTCACCAATAAATATGCAGAAGGCTACCCCGGCCGTCGCTATTACGGTGGTTGCGAACACGTTGATACCGTCGAAACCATTGCGATTGAACGTGCAAAATCCCTATTCCATTGTCAATACGCCAACGTGCAGCCGCATTCAGGCGCACAAGCTAATGGCGCGGTGATGCTGGCTTTACTGCAACCGGGTGACACGATTTTAGGTATGTCTCTGGATGCCGGAGGCCACCTCACTCATGGCGCTCGGCCTGCTCTCTCTGGTAAGTGGTTTAATGCTATCCAATATGGTGTCGATAGCACGACCTTAGAAATCAATTATGATGATGTACGCAGCCTCGCGTTAGAGCATCAACCAAAAATGATCATTGCGGGCGGCTCTGCCATTCCTCGCGTGATTGATTTTGCCAAATTCCGAGCCATTGCTGATGAAGTGGGCGCGCTCTTAATGGTCGATATGGCGCATATTGCCGGATTAGTCGCCACTGGTGCTCACCCAAGCCCACTGCCGCATGCCCACGTTGTCACGACCACCACACATAAAACCTTGCGCGGCCCACGAGGCGGTATGGTTTTGACCAACAGCGAAGAGATCAGCAAAAAAATTAACTCGGCGGTTTTCCCCGGCCTGCAAGGTGGCCCGTTAATGCACGTAATTGCGGCCAAAGCGGTAGCACTAGGCGAAGCGTTAGGCCCTGAGTTTCATCGTTATATTGATTCGGTGATCGATAACGCAAAAGTTCTCGCCGAAGTATTGCAAACTCGCGGTTGTGACATTGTGACTGGCGGGACTGACACTCATCTCATGCTCGTTGATCTTCGCCCTAAAGGGCTGAAGGGGAATATCGCCGAACAAGCATTAGAGCGTGCAGGAATCACATGTAACAAAAATGGCATCCCATTTGATACCGAGAAGCCTATGATTACTTCGGGTATTCGTTTAGGTACGCCAGCTGGAACCAGCCGTGGTTTTGGTCGTGAAGAATTCAAACTCATCGGTGAGTGGATTGGCGATGTTCTCGATGGCCTTGTTGTGAGCCCAGAAGGAAACAGTGATGTTGAGCAACGTGTGCGCAAACAAGTTAAAGCGCTGTGCCAACGCTTCCCACTCTACCAATAGCCTTTTTAAATTAAACACAAGTTCAAATCAATACGATACTTTTTTGGAGATAAAGCAATGGACAATACACTGAAGTTTGCAGATAGCCACGAGTGGGTGCGCGACAACGGTGACGGCACAGTGACCATCGGTATTTCTGAGCATGCGCAAGAGATGCTTGGTGACGTCGTGTTTGTTGACCTACCTGAAGTAGATACAGAAATTGATGCTGGAGACAGTTTTTCTCTAGTTGAATCTGTCAAAGCCGCTTCAGATATTTACGCACCGATTACAGGTGTCATCGTTGAAATCAACGAAGAGTTAGAAGATAGCCCAGAACTCATCAACGAAGAACCGTATGAAGGTGGCTGGATTGTGAAAGTGAAGATGTCTGATGCTTCTGAACTCGACAATCTAAAAAATGCAGAAGAGTACCAAAACTCTATCGAAGAAGATTAATTAGCCCATCACGGATCAAAGCTGCCCAGCATGGGCGGCTTTTTTTTAAGGTCGCACACGATCTTTGAAAAGGTAAAGGAAATGACTGAATTACTTCACAGCCCACTGCTTAGCCAGTTAAGTACCGAAAATGAGTTTGTTGCACGCCACAACGGACCCAACCCAGCCGATCAACAAAAAATGCTCAACGCGATTAACGCCGAAAGCTTAGCCGCGTTAATCGAACAAACCGTTCCTGCGCAAATTCGTTTAGAAAGCCCAATGTCCCTTGCTGCGCCTAAAAGCGAAGCCGATATGCTCAGCTCGATGAAAGTATTTGCCAATCAAAACCAGATTAAACGCACGTTCATTGGTCAAGGTTACTACAACACCTTCACGCCGAACGTCATTTTGCGTAACGTACTGGAAAATCCGGGCTGGTATACGGCTTACACGCCCTACCAACCAGAAATCTCTCAAGGTCGTTTGGAGTCGCTGCTTAACTACCAACAAATGGTGATGGATTTAACAGCGATGGATATTGCCAACGCGTCGCTGCTCGATGAAGCAACGGCCGCTGGCGAAGCAATGACACTGTGTAAACGCGCAGGAAAAAGCAAAAGTAACGTCTTTTTTGTGGCGGACGATGTTCATCCACAAACCATTGAAGTGGTAAAAACTCGCGCTGAATTTATCGGTTTTGAGGTACAAATCGGCGCACTCGACTCATTGCCTGAACAAGATGTGTTTGGCGCGCTGCTGCAATACCCAAGCACCACAGGTGAAGTGCGTGATTTAAGCGACCTGATTGCTAAAGCGCAAGCCAATAAAATCTTGGTTACTGTTGCCACGGATTTACTGGCCAGCACCTTGCTGAAACCAGCAGGTGAAATGGGCGCGGATGTCGTGATTGGCTCAGCTCAACGTTTCGGTGTCCCTATGGGTTACGGCGGGCCACACGCCGCCTTTATGGCCACGCGTGAAGCGCACAAACGCACTATGCCCGGCCGCGTGATCGGAGTGTCGATTGACGCTAAAGGTAACCCAGCACTGCGCATGGCAATGCAAACTCGCGAGCAGCACATTCGCCGCGAAAAAGCGACCTCGAACATCTGTACCGCGCAAGCTCTGCTGGCTAATATGGCATCGTTTTATGCGGTCTATCATGGCGCAGAAGGGTTGCGCACCATTGCGCGCCGTACTCATCATATGACAGCAATTCTAGCGGCAGGCTTAACTCAAGCGGGCTACGAATTGGTGCATAACAGCTTCTTTGACACGATTACCTTAAAGAGTGCCGCTCAAACTCAAGCTCTGTACGCAAAAGCGCAGCAAGCCGACATCAACTTACGCCGATTTGATGACCAATTAGGCATCAGTTTGGATGAAACCACCACCACCGCTGATCTTGAAACCCTGTTTGCGGTTTTCGATATTAAGCAATCGGTAAGCGCGCTGTCGGCAGAAATTGCCGCCAACGAATTTGCAGCGATTCCAGAACACTGCCGTCGTCAATCTCGCTTCCTAACGCATCCTGTGTTCAACACCTATCACAGTGAAACGCAAATGATGCGTTATTTGAAAAAACTTGAGAATAAAGACTTTTCATTAACTCACGGCATGATCCCGCTTGGCAGTTGCACCATGAAACTGAACGCCGCAGCCGAGATGATCCCTGTCACTTGGCCTGAATTTGGTTCAATCCACCCATTTGCACCGAAAGAGCAAGCCGCAGGTTACGCCGCTCTCGCTAAGGATTTAAAAGAAAAGCTCTGTGAAATCACAGGCTATGATGCCTTCTCGCTACAACCAAATTCCGGTGCTTCTGGCGAATATGCAGGACTTGTAGCGATTCAGCGCTACCACAAAAGCCGTGGTGAAGGGCACCGTAACGTCTGCTTAATTCCGAGCTCAGCACACGGTACCAACCCTGCAACAGCTTCAATGGTTTCGATGAAAGTAGTGGTCGTGAAATGTGATAATAACGGCAACGTTGATATCGCAGACCTCGCAGACAAAATTGAGAAGCATAAAGAGAACCTCTCTAGCATCATGATCACTTATCCTTCAACGCACGGCGTTTACGAAGAACAAGTTAAAGAAGTGTGTAACATGGTTCACGCCGCAGGCGGCCAAGTTTACCTTGATGGTGCCAACATGAACGCGCAAGTTGGTTTGACCAATCCGGGCTTTATTGGCTCTGATGTTTCTCACCTCAACCTGCACAAAACATTCTGTATTCCACATGGCGGCGGCGGCCCAGGTATGGGGCCGATTGGTGTAAAATCTCACCTAGCGCCTTTCCTACCGGGACATATTGAAGGGGGAGTTGAAGGCAGCGATCACGCAGTATCTGCGGCCGATTTAGGCAGCGCTTCTATTTTACCTATCTCATGGGCTTATATTGCCATGATGGGTGCAGAAGGCTTAACCACGGCTACTCAAGTCGCTATTTTAAATGCTAACTATGTGATGGAAAGACTGCGCCCACACTACCCAATTCTTTACCGTGGTAGTAACGGCCGCGTAGCGCACGAATGCATTATTGACATTCGTCCGCTTAAAGAAGCGACAGGTATCAGCGAAGAAGACATTGCTAAACGTTTGATGGATTATGGCTTCCACGCACCGACGATGTCATTCCCTGTTGCTGGCACCTTGATGATTGAACCAACCGAATCGGAAGACTTAGCCGAATTGGATCGCTTCTGCGAGGCGATGATTGCGATTCGCGCCGAAATGGAGAAAGTTCAATCAGGCGAATGGCCATTAGCCGACAACCCGTTAGTGAATGCGCCGCATACACAATCGGATCTCGCAAGTGAAGCATGGGCTCACCCATATTCTCGTGAAACGGCTTGCTTCCCATCCGCTCATACTAAGGCATCAAAATACTGGCCAACCGTGAGCCGCGTCGATAACGTATACGGTGACCGTAACCTTGTCTGCTCATGCCCAAGTATCGATAACTACCAAGAGTAGGTGCTGATGTTGATGGCTCGTCGTCACAATTTATGATCATCTTTTAGGTTGTGGCTGACTTTGTAACCAATATTCAATAATAAAGGCGAACTGAGAAGTTCGCCTTTTTGTTAGGCTGTAAAACGATTTTTGGACAAAGGTGAGTTACGAAGTGCCCACAGTGAAGGTTCTGGACAAAACTGTTTTAGCAAACTTCATCCATTATCATAAATGACATACACCCAACGCTCACGAAACTAATTCCCTCTTATCGTGGAGAACCACACTTAATACGACTTCAGGTCGTACGGACAGAAATGGGGTTACCGACACGAACTATTTCCACTAATTCCCCTAATTTAAACTATAAAGGATATTGGGAATTGCTTCGACCTCCAGAGGTTTACCTTATTGTCTTTTTGAAATTGGCTATTTGAAACCAATTATTTAGAAAATAATTAATCCCAAGCCAAGTTGCAAGCTGGCTAC
>NZ_CAWNHY010000016.1:0-11512 GCF_963874335.1 Vibrio sp. V10_P2A27P122
GGTTTCTTCTGTATCATTTTTGGCCATTAATGATTACGCCGCTAATATTGCAATTGAAAACTTAACTCGCTATGAACCCATTATTGCTTATCACATGAATGGCGATGAAATGAAAATAAGAAACAAGGGGCCGTTTTGGCTGATCTACAATCTAGATAAATATCCACAAATAGACAATGGCATTTATTACACCCAAATGGTGTGGCAGTTAGAAAAACTATTGATTCACGGTAAATAATGAATTTTACAAAACACAGCACTTTACACCCCTTGCTATACCGGGCAAAAACACTGTTGATTGTCCTGTCAGCCACCTTGATCGTCGCTAATTTGTATATACTTTCGACCACACGCTCTTTAGCCAACTCCTATACCGACCAACGTAACTATGCAACTTGGTATTTATTCCAGCTCACCAAGGAGTATTCTGAGCTGGTTGCTTCGATTCCTTATTACTTAGATTCACAGGAGAAGAGAGCGCACACTTGGCTGCAGTATGAGCTGATTTGGAGCCGTTTTGACTTGATTCTAACGAGTAAGGAATCGGATAATTTTATGGGTAGAACGGATTCCCAGCATTTCTTTAAGAACAACTTTGATGATTTCAAAATATTAGAAAGCTTATTGCTGGCCGTTAAAGATCAAAAGTCATTGGCTGTATTTGAAAAACATGCCCACTTGATTTACGACCAAGTTATCGGCTATGTAAACCAAAACTTTCAACTGCAAAGCCCTATCTATCTCGAGCAAAAAGAAAAAGCAAATAGGCTAACACAGGTACAATTTCTGCTGATGTTCTTGATGCTGGGTTGCATTGGCTTAGTTAGCTATATTTTTCATAAAGAAGCGGTTGCTCAGCGTACCTTAGCGTTAACTGACCCTCTAACTGGACTTGCAAACCGCCTTGCTATGTTTGAAGAGCTGAATCAAATTTCTACCAACAACCCCTTCTCTCTCTTTCTTCTCGACTTAAATGGCTTTAAGCCCATTAACGACCAAAATGGTCATAAAGCAGGGGACAGTGTGTTGCAACAAGTAGCGTTTCGCTTAACACATTCGATTCCAACCTTTGATTATTCGGTATTTCGTATGGGGGGTGATGAGTTTGCCCTGATCATCCATAGCGTAGATGCGATGGAACTGAGCATTATGCAACGCCACATTAAAGCGTGTTTTAAAGAGAATTTTTTCGTGGATAATGGAGTGGGAGCAAAGCTTTCAACCAGTATCGGTATTGCCTCTTTTCCTAAAGATTCAGCCAATATTAATCAATTAATACATATTGCGGATAAGAATATGTATGCCATGAAGTTTCTACAAAAAAGCCCCTCTGTATGAGGGGCAAAGTTACCATCGCTTTATAGTTATAATGAGTCCGCTATTATTCCAGGTTAGCCGCTGCAATAAGTGACTAGCCGAAATCGCCATTGACATATCCCATGGTTCTATCATCTTTAGGATTGTTGAAAATCACTTGTGTATCATTGTGTTCAACCAATTCCCCCATTAAGAAAAACGCCGTGCGATCAGAAATACGACGCGCTTGCTGCATTGAGTGCGTGACAATAACGATGGTGTAATTCTTTTTCAGCTCTTCCATCAATTCTTCAATTTTGTGTGTTGCAATCGGGTCAAGGGCGGACGTTGGTTCATCCATCAAAATCACATCCGGCTCCATCGCTATCGTACGTGCGATGCACAAACGCTGTTGTTGACCACCAGAGAGACCAAACGCATGCGACTTCAAGCGATCTTTTACTTCATTCCACAACGCCGCGCCGCGCAATGAGCGCTCAACCACTTCATCTATGTGCTTTTTATCTTTAATCCCTTGTGCGCGTAACCCATACGCCACGTTTTCATAAATACTCATTGGGAACGGATTTGGCTTTTGGAACACCATTCCCACTTTGATACGCAGATCTGCAACATCAATATTGCCGTAAATATCTTGCCCATCCATCGCCAATTTACCGGTGATAGTCACGCCTTCAATGAGGTCATTCATTCGGTTCAAACAGCGTAATAAAGTCGATTTTCCACAGCCAGAAGGGCCAATCAGCGCTGTCACTTGACGAGTTGGAATAGGCAGGTTGATTGATTTTAGCGCTTGGTTATCGCCATAAAAAAGGTCTAGGTTTTCAATATTAAATTTGTTCATTCTTGTTATCTCTCAAAATTCTGTAAATCGCGCCCAACGCTCTGCTTAATAAGAAGCGGTATTAAATCGTCTTGCGATTAGCTTCGTCACCATGTTGATCAGTAGCACAACCACAATCAGCACGGTTGCTGTGCCGTAGGCTTGATTCCACTCTTCAACCGTGAACAGCTCTGTTGTGAGCTTGTAAAGGTGAACGGTTAGGGTGCGGCCTGAATCGAGCAATGAATCAGGAATACGTGCCACCATTCCTGCGGTTAAAAACACAGGAGCCGATTCACCAATAACACGACCAATACTCAAAATAATTGACGTGAGGATGCCGGGCATTGCACTTGGCAAAATCAGACGCCAAATGGTGTATATTTTTGAGGCTCCAAGACCATAAGAACCTTCGCGATAAGTTTGAGGAACGGCCATCAACGCTTCTTCTGTGGTCCGAATGATCACAGGCAAAATCAAAATGCTGAGCGTTAGCGCACCCGACAAAATAGAGAAGCCTAAGCCTAGAATCACCACAAAGAAGGTCATGCCAAATAGACCAAAGATAATGGAGGGGATCCCCGCCAAAGATTCGGTACAAAAGCGGATCACTTTCACCAAGCGGCTACCGATTTTGGCGTATTCGGTAAGATAAATCGCCGTCATAATACCCAACGGGGCGGCCACCGAAATAGAAGCGATCACCATATAAATCGTCGATATGATCATCGGGAAGATCCCGTGTTCATTGCCAGTACGGGTGTAATCGTCAGTAACGAAATTCCAATCTACGTGTTGTAGCCCGTTAGAAAGGATGTACCAGATAATCCAAAATAGGAAGCCGACTGTTACAGCGGCCGCAATCCAAATAGATATTTTCAATACGTTATCTTTTAGCTGGCGGGCACGTTTTAGTTTTACTGTATCCATCACTATTATCTCGCTCTCTCACGGTTTAAATAGAGCAATGTGGCATTCAAGATCATGATGAATGCCAATAGCACAACGCCTGTTGCGTAAAGCGCACTGGCATGAACACCACTTGCGTAAGACATTTCAATCGCAATATTGGCTGTCAGCGTGCGTGCTGAGTCTAAAATACCTTCAGGCATCGCTGGCGCGTTGCCCATCACCATAATAATGGCCATGGTTTCACCGAGCGCACGCCCAATTCCTAAGATGACGCCAGTCATAATTCCGGAGCGAGCTGCTGGTACCAGCAGTTTGAAGATAGTAAAAATACTGGATGCACCTAATGCCAAAGAACCTTCTTTGTACGCATGAGGGACTGCGCGAATAGAAGTCTCAGACACGGTAATCACCGTCGGTAAGATCATGACACCAAGCACAATAATGCCCGCGAGAATGGTATTGCCCGCAGGAACTTGGAAAATGTCCTGAATCAAAGGAACAATAATCACAAGACCAAAGAAACCATAGACCACGGAAGGAATACCTGCGAGCAATTCAACGGCTGGGCGAATGATATTCGCGACACGTTTTGGTGCGACTTCGGCAATAAAGATAGCGGTAAGGACGCCCACAGGCACACCAACGATAACCGCACCAAACGTTGAAACCACAGAAGCGACAATCATAGTTGCCACACCATACAGAGCTGGCGGCAACCAATCTTGTCCAAGGACGATACCCGAGATACCCACTTCTTGAAATGCGGGAATACTTTCGCGGAAAATGAAGTAGGCAATGATGGCAAGAGACACAATGCCAATAATGGCACTGGTAAGAAACAACCCGTGGAAAATGCGCTCTTTCCAGTCCACACGCTTTTTAGCACGAAGTGCACGTTTGGAAGCTTGCGTAGAAACGTTGTTCATAAGCTTTTCACTATTTGTTGCGATGGTCATAGTATCAATCTCACTATTCGATGGAATCGACGTGGATAGAAAAGGCTCAGCCCCAACGATGGGCCAAGCAAACTTTTAAAGTTATTTCCCCAAACAACTTGAAGTGGCGGCTAAACAGCAAGTCAGTGAATTCCCAGCCACATGGATAAAGCATGTGATTGGGCTGAACGAAACAACGTTGCTGCACCTTCAAGTCGAATGGGAGAGTCAATTAGTTCACTGCGATATAGTGATGTTCTGCAACGAGTTTTTGAGCTTCAGGCGTTAACATCCAATCAAGGAACTGTTGCGTTTGAGCGGATGGTTGGCCTTTTTTGTACAGTACAAGGAAAGGACGAGCCACTTTGTATGAACCATTTTTCACGTTATCTACCGATGCATCAGTACCGTCTACCGCTAAGGCATGAACCGTGTTATCAACGGTGCCAAGAGAGATGTAACCGATGGAATAAGGGTTAGACGCAACCATAGTTTTCAAACTGCCGTTACCGTTAGCTACTTGAGCTCGTTGAGAGATAGCAGATACCGTCTTGTCTGAGATTTTTTTTGTCAGTTTCATAATCTCTTCGAATGCACCACGAGTCCCTGATGCGGTATCGCGAGTAATTGCAACGATAGGTTTGTCTTCACCACCGACATCTTTCCAATTCGTGATCTCGCCTCGGTAAACGGCAGAGACTTGTTCAGCACTCAACCCTTTTACTTTATTGCTTGGATGCACAACCACCGCTATACCATCAAGCGCAATCTTTTCTTCAACTAATGATGCTTCTTTTTCTGAGCTTTTTAGGCCACGTGAAGACATACCAATATCCGCACTGCCGTTCTTAGCGGCTTTAATACCCGCAGAAGAACCTGGGCCTTGAACCTCAATAAACACGTCCGCGTTTTTCTTCATATATGTTTCAGAGAAAACTTCCATCAATGGCGTTACGCTGCTAGAGCCAACAGCAGAAATGGTTTCTTTTGCAAAAACTGGGTTAACTGCCAATGCACCTAAAAGAGCGATTGCACCGATTACTGTCTTTTTCATCACAAATATCCTTAAGAGGCTTTATTGCCGTTGTGTATTGAACGAAACTCACTTTAGGACGCAAATATGACAGTTGTGTTTCACTTAGTTTAAAACTAGATGACACAGTAAAATATTTTAGGAAAACAGAGGAAGGGCAGCGCATTTTTGAGTGCATCACTTAAGATCAATCTGAAAAAATTGGCAAAGTCATTAGGTGCCGCCGCGAGTCAGAAATTATCCATTAATTACCCAACCACCAGCAGAGCACTCCATTCTAAGTTCGGTTTATAGGGGTGAATTTTATGAACGCTCAAATACCGGTTTCGCCAATTTTCTCAGCAGATTCGGCTTTTTCACCACCAGATAAACAGCCGTAACGGCAAGGCAGAAGCCCGCAACACCAAACCCATCCAATGATTCATCAAAAGCAAGCCATGCTTGAATGGCGGTGGTTGGTGGTACAAGATAAAACACCGAAGCCACACTTGAGGCCGCACCGTGTTCAACCATATACAACAGCAATAAAATAGAGACACATGACAGCACCACAACCAGCCATACCAGTGTCATGATAAAGGTCGGTGTCCATTGCACTTGCATGGTTTCAAAGCTCCAAGCCCAAGGTAAAAATAGGCATAACGCAGCCACATATTGCACGGTAGCGCTGCCAATCATATCCACACCTTGGCAAAATTTTTTCTGATATAAGGTGCCGAGCGTGATGCCGAGCAGAGATAACAAACACAAACTAATGGCAGGCCATTTGTGTACTTCCGATTGCCACTCAATGTTACCCATCAAGACGAGACTTATCCCAGAAAACCCAAGAGCTAACCCTAACCACTGCGCCAGATTAAAGCGCTCTGTACTCATAAAAACCAGCAGCAGCGCAGTCAAAATGGGTTGCGTCCCCACCAGCAGAGCACTTAAACCTGCTGGCATTCCCCAAGAAATCGCTTGGTAGGTTCCGCCCAAATAGCAACCATGAATCAACACGCCCGTTATACAGGAATGCCACAAATGGCGACCACGCGGAATGCGCCTTTTGAGCAATAACAGCAAACCAATAAAAAGCACCACGTTCGCCACCATGCGCAGCGTGAGCAGCGTGGCAGGTTCCGCATACATTAAGCCAAACCTTGCGCCAACGAAACCAGATGCCCATAGCACGACAAACAAGAACGGGATCATTCTTACAAACATCACAAAATTCCTAGCCACAATCGATTCTATGCTGCTACTTTATTTGGGTACAGTTATGCGCAAAAGGCACAGATTTGAATAATTTAGTGGGTACAGAATGAAAAGTAAGCTTAAAAACACGGATCCTAAATATACTGAACCTAAATATACTGAGGTAAAACGTCATCTTAAGCAGAGCATCGACGATGGTTTATTCCACGCACACGATAAAATGCCTTCCATTCGCCAGCTATGCGAACAACTGTCTGTCAGCAAAAATACCGTTATTCGTGCTTATCAAGAGTTAGAAGCGATGAATGTCGTCTACTCTCAGCCTCGTTCAGGCTATCGAGTCCAAGGTGCTATAACCCCTTTGGAGATTCCGCTGCCACAACCCAATAGCATTGACCTGCTCTCTTTATCTAAATCAATTTTGGTTCAACCCACAGTGAAACATCACATGCCCGCAGGTTCAGCGCATCCTAATACGCAAAGCGCCGCGATTCGTAGTTTGTATGCAGAAATTGGCCGCCACAGCCGCCAGCAAACGCACATTCCTAGCCACTATCAGCTACCGCCAGGTAATAGCCATTTAGTCAAACAACTGCTAAAAATATCGCAAGATTTGGGCCTACAAATCAAAGCACAAGAAATCGCCATTACGCATGGCGGTCAGCAGGCCATCAGCCTCGCATTTCGTGCATTAACCAAGCGCGAAGACATTGTGGCCGTTGAGTCACCTTGTTATTTTGGCACGCTGCTGTTGCTTGAATCATTAGGCTTAAAAGTGGTGGAGATCCCCAGCCATAGTGTCGAAGGCATCGACATCAGCGCCCTCGAACAAGCTCTATCTCAATGGCCGATTAAGGCGATTCTCGTCACGCCTAATTTTAACAACCCAACCGGTTCACAAATGCCTCTGGAAAAACGTAAACAGCTTTTGGCTGTCAGTGGTGATACACCAATTATTGAAGATGATGTGTTTGGTGGCCTGTATTTTCAAAAGCCGATACCTTGTTTGAAAATGTTGGATGGCAAAGGCCGCGTTATTTACATCAATTCGCTCTCCAAAACCTTGGATTCACGGCTGAGGATCGGTTGGATCATCGCTGGAAAGTATCAAGCGCAAATAGAAAAGATATTGCTCAGCGAGAATATGGGCAGCTTGAATTTAATCCAATCAGCCGTAGCGGAATTTCTCGAAAGTGGTAAGTACCGTCAACATCTAGCCAAAATGCGCCGCACTTACCAACTGAACCAGCAGCGCTTTGCCAAATTGCTCACCACCTCGCTCAATCACTACCCGTCGCTGCAAGGGCAGTTTCAATTAAGCCGACCTGAAGGTTCATTTTTATGCTGGCTGACACTTCCGCCATTCATCGATAGTTTTGAGCTTTATCAACGCGGCCTGCAAAACAAAATCAGCCTCCTGCCGGGGCATCTTTTTGCAACGCAGGGACAATTCCAACACTGTATCCGTTTCAGTGTAGCGAACTTTGAAGACAACATGGCATGGCAGGAAAGCATAAACAAACTGACCGAACTGATTCATCTCGCGGCATCAGATCACAAGACGTAAGCGTACGCATTTTAAAAAATTGCTGACTAACCACTTGTATTGCAACAAAGTCGGCATAAGATGAATGCCTTAGTTCAATGAAGGTTTGCTATGAATAATCAATTATCATTAAGAGCGTTAGAGCGCGGTGACTTACGCTTTATCCATGATCTCAATAACAACCGCAACATTATGTCTTACTGGTTTGAAGAGCCTTATGAATCTTTTGATGAGCTGGAAGAGCTGTACAACAAGCACATTCACGATAACGCCGAGCGTCGGTTTGTGGTTGAGAACCGAGATAAGGAACTGATCGGTCTCGTTGAATTAATTGAAATTGATTACATTCACCGCAGTGGCGAGTTTCAGATCATCATCACGCCAGAGCACCAAGGAAAAGGGTTTGCACAAACCTTGATCAACAAAGCCTTAGACTACTCTTTCACCATTTTGAACCTACACAAAATCTACCTGCATGTGTCGACGGAAAACGAAAAAGCCATCCATTTATACCAAAAAGCCGGCTTTGTTGAGGAAGGGCACTTAGTTGAAGAATTCTTCATTAATGGCCAATATCGTGACGTAAAGCGCATGTACATTTTGCAAAACGCGTATCTTAATAAGCCCGCGTAACGTCATAGGAGTGAATAATGGTCACATCCTCATTTTACCCTGATCAAATTTGATTGATAAAAGAGCGTGGCAGCACAAAAGCCACGCTTACTTATTAGCTTTTTTGCGTTAACTGGCAATATCGAGCTTGTTGCCTGTCACGCCATTAATGCGAAACCACCCAGCGATGCTGAAACGCTCAGCGTTGGTAGGTT
The DNA here is from genome assembly GCF_963874335.1 of Vibrio sp. V10_P2A27P122. Taxonomy (NCBI): domain Bacteria; kingdom Pseudomonadati; phylum Pseudomonadota; class Gammaproteobacteria; order Vibrionales; family Vibrionaceae; genus Vibrio; species Vibrio sp. V10_P2A27P122. The sequence continues at coordinate 8,591 of NZ_CAWNHY010000016.1, forward strand.
GTACTTCATGCGGAAAACGTTCGGATAAAAAGACCAGTAAACGCCCCGCTATCGGCGCAACCGTCGCGAGATACTGATCTTCAACATCGTAAATAACCAACTCACCTGCATCAGCACCACACCACCGATCATTCATATAAAATACCGTCGTCAGTTTGCGGCTGGCGTTGCCTGTAAAGGCGTCGAGGTGTTTTTGGTAGAATGCCCCTATTTCATATTTGGCAAAATGAGCTTCGTATTCAAATAGCCCAAGAAAAAAGTGGCGGTTAACCTCTTGCCGAATTTGCTCCATACGTTGCAAATAGTCTTGCACAGGCAAGCCCATGCTGTTTTCAATCCATTGGATTTTATCGTTGCGTATTTCAACCTCTAATTGCAAGGCATCGTGCCTGCCAATTCGCGCCACTTGTAACTGCGGTGGCGTACAAGCTCGTAGGTTTTTGGTTTGCTCTGGTGTTAAAAAGTCATCCCATATGTACCAACCTTGATCGGCAATTGCATCCATCAATTTATCTAACGACATTTTCACACTACATATAACAAAAGTGCTGTGGTTATATCGATAGCAAGCCATAACAACAAATCGGTGTTTCGATGCTTAAGACAAGGCGAATTTGTGGAGGCGGAGAAGCTGGCAAGAAAAGACTAGAAACAAACACCGTGGTTGTTGAACAACCTATCGTTGAATACCCTCCTACATAACAAAGGGGCACTGACTCGTGCCCCTTTAAATTTAATCAATAAAGATGATTAATCCAGTCTTAACGTTACACCACTGTAGTTACTATAGCCTTTGAGCATCACATGGTAGGTGGTTCCTGGTGTTGCAGAAATTGTGCACTGTTCATTGTTGCCCGATTTGTAAGGGCGACAATCCCACGAAGAAGTGGTTGGTTTGCTGCCGGCTTTGACATACAAATCAGCATCACCTGAGCCCAAACTGATCGAAACTTTAGCGCTGGTTGAGCTTGCGACCGTAAAGGTATAGAAGGCTTCGGAGCTTCGCGTACCTTGTAACCCTATTACTGGTTTGCCTTTTTCTAGCACATTCTCCGTTGGAGGCACTACGCCACAGCTAGCATTTACGCCCACTTGGTTAAAGGCATCAACCACATCCGCTTTGTTATAACCTAAATCTTGTGCCGCTTTTGCGACGCCACATCCACCTTGGTCAAAGGTACTGTTTGCTGTCCAATATAACTGGTTAGCGACGGTGAACACTTCAAAACCTTTACGAACCGACCAATTGGCTTTGTTGGCTAGCAAATAATACGCGCGATTAAATACACCACTTGAATAGTGAACATTTAATCCATTGTAGTATTGAGAAGCGTGATCGATAGAACGGCCATCTTTTGACGGTTGATCAAAATAACGTAAGCCACCGGAAGATTTGAAAATGTCGCTCCCGACCACCCAGTCAACGCTGCCTTTCATATAAAATTCAGCCGCTTCCCCAGCAATATCAGAGAACGCTTCATTCATCCCGCCAGACATATTTTGGTAAACAAGCCCTGAGTTCTGCTCGGTAAAGCCGTGGCTCACTTCATGCGCGCTGACGTTGATATCCACTAATGGATAAAATGTATTTTGGCCATCACCAAAGGTCATGGACGATCCGTTCCAGAAGGCATTTTCATAGTTGCTGTCATAATGCACACGCATAGTTAGCTGGAAGGTTAATGGAGTGGTGTTCATCCAGTCTTTGTACATATCGAACACCACTTTACCAAAGTAGTGTGCGTCATTAAGCGGTGAATAAGCGCCATTAATCGCTTTGTAATCGTTGTAATTACTCGCGTCGCTACATGAATAGCTGAACGTTGAACCACCCGATGTCGCATGCTTCATATCCACGGTTTTTACAGCGCTATTCACCATGCTACAGGTGTTGCCTACTTTATTTATCACTAACCCTGGGAAATCTGTTCCGTACTGATAAAAACCTGTCTTCTGATTTCCACCAGGTCCAGTACCCGTCGCCTCTGCATGGTTTAACCCTTCCCAAGTTTGTAATACGTCACCAGAATTCGCATCAATAAAGAAAAATGGCCGTGCAGGCTCATTGGTTGCAACAAAGAAGTCGACTAAATAAACCATTTGAGCCATTTGGTTTTCGTCCAAACGCACCATCAATTGAGCACGCTCGTTTTCTGTAACAAGATCCGCACTCGTTAGTGATGGGTTTTGTTGTTGGTAATGCGTAAGTGCAATACTAACCGCTTGCTTTTGTTCAACTTGTGGTGAAGTACTTACCACATCAGAATCAATTTGCTGCGCCATCATACCGTAAACTTGGCCGATACCTTTCTCAGTTTGCGTTGCTACGACTGACGTATTAAAGACCGGTAAACCATGATACATCTGCTGGTAACGGACTTTGACTTTACCATTAGGTAGAGTGACGCTTTTTACCACCTGAAAGCCATTTTGTGTTGGCACAATACTGCGAGCCTGCATGGATAAAGCTTGTTCGAGTAGACTTGGATCATCAACCTGCACCATTTTCGCGGCTGATACTGGTAGTGCTGCGCTGATAGAGGCTGCGAGGAATAGCCACTTCATTTGACGTTGTACTTTTTTCATTTCTCAATCCTAGAGAGTTATTATTAGCATCCGCTGACGACTTACATCCAATCAACCACCAGCGACGTGACTGCGAATGGTTCGCTCATTGACAGTGGTTCAAGAAAGATAGTCTTGCCAGTAGCACGGAAAAATAGTGCAAAACGAGCGTCAAATAAAATGGCCACAAAAAAGACAATAGCCAAAATAACTCGAAAATTTTTTATGATAATTAACTTGCATGTCAACAAGATAAACATAAATGATAATTATATGTACATTTAATAGTGCACATAACTATCAATATAATTTTTGCTTGATTTTGATGAGAATTAATTTGTAAATCTCATTGGCAAA
>NZ_CAWNHY010000017.1:0-11499 GCF_963874335.1 Vibrio sp. V10_P2A27P122
TCTGCTTGAGTTTCTTGATTATCAAGAATTGTTCAGTGAGTCCGACATCAAGAGAGCCGTGGCTTTTTTTAGTATTTCATTATGCTCTTCAAGGCGCGCTAGCTTCTTTTTCAATTCCCGAATTTCTATTTGCTCAGGGGTCATAGGTGAAGCTTTCGGTGTTTTCCCTTGGCGTTCTTCTCTAAGCTGGCGAACCCATTTATCCATCGTGGACTTGCCCACATTCATGGCTTGGGCTGCTTCAGTCACTGAGTAATTTTGGTCTAAGACTAGCTGCGCTGCTTCTAACTTAAATTCTGAGCTAAATAGTCGTCTTGTACGTTTTGTCATAATGTCACCTGTTAACTTATGAGGTGATGATATCACCTCTAACTAAGTGACCAAATTCACTATGCCACTACAATCGCCAAGCCTTATACAATGTATGGATGTCACAAAAGGCTAAAATGCATTTGACTCAGATGGAGATGGCTAAGCGACTTAACCTTACTCAACTTGAGTTCTCACATCTTTTACGAGGGGATAGCTCTTTATCGATGACGTTTATCAGTCAATTCTGTCGTCATCTACATATTGAGCCTCACAGGGTACTACCGAGTTTGAAACAGACCGCCACCAGCGAGGTAAAAGCGATCTGTTTAAAAAACCGAATAAGTGTTGATGGTGATATCCAGCATGTTTCTATAGAAGGTAATCAAGTGATCATTGAATACATTCATTATGCCTAATTATTGCGCTACAGCGACTTGTTCTTGCACTAACGGCTCAGAGCGGTAATTCTCACCGGCTAAAATATCGTAATGAATCACAGTGTCGTTATTAAATTTCGAGAAATCGTAGTAGACGGTGTAGGCGTTGAATTCGACTAAATCTCTTTTATCTCTGATTTCCCCATTAGTATAAAAACTGCAAGCCAAGCCTGTAGACCATTCATCTAAGTCTTCGTAATATCTTGCTCTACAGTCTCTTGCTTCAATCAAAGAGTTAAATGGTAAAGATTTGTCGTCAGTTGAAGTTGGATTATAAATTCGTAATTGAGCGAAACCAACAGTATCGAAAGCGTTATATGCTTGAACTATAATATCCCCAAGAGCAACATCACAGTTTAATGCGTCATAATATTTCTGGTAGGGAATTCTCAATTCATATCGGTTGGGATCCGCAGAAAAATCATAGGTGATATGTAAATCTACATTTGCCCCTTTTGACCATTTCACATTAGAAAAACTGAACGTACGCGCCTTACAGTTGCTTCCACTTGCTCCCCATCCAACCCAAGCATCTATTTTAGTATCGATAGGCTTTCTGCCTGATATAGTAATATAGGATTCATCAGGTTCATCGCCCCAAATATTCGGCTGAGTACTTTGATAGTAATCAAAACCGAGAAAAACGAATACAATGAATAATACAATAATTGATATTCTTTTTTTCCTTGTGAGGCCATTCAATAACTTCATTGCAGTTGTTCCTTAATTTCATCAGGTAATGTTTTCTGCGCTATTAATAGTTTTGCTAAAGGTAAGCGCTGAGGATCCAAGACTATCTGCTTTAGTTCACCTCTAATCTGATTACGGTTCTCTATTAACTTATTTATAGAATTCATCTCGCTCATCAAACGTCCAATTCCCATAGCAGGTGTGCCATCTCCGATAGAACGAGCCCAAGTTTTTTTAACGGTGAGATAATTTTGCTGTAAAGTAGCAATTTCTTGATCGAGGGCTGATATTGCTTGTTGATAATGCGTCATTAAACTTTCATTACTTAAAGCAAGCAGCTGTTGCCATAAGTTAGGTACATAATGATCCATACCGTGCTCAGCAATCGACGCATCGGACAGATTATCCACCAGCGAGACAGAATCATTAGTGGCTAATTTTGCCAGATCTAGCATAGTGATTTGTGTTTGCCTTGGCGTCAGTAAAATCTGGTTAGAATCATTATAAGTTAATAACTGCGACAAATGACCATGGTGTAGATAATTATCATCGTCGTTATCGGTGAGCATTTTCTTAATCAATGTTATACCACTACTAAATACGGTATTTGCCCATGTCATGGGGATTTGAGCAACCAAATCATGATTATTAACATGACGATAATGCAGAATATCCTGATACCGAGTAACAAAACTGCGTGTTCCTGTACGTGGCATTCCGTAAGTGTATAAGCGTAGCTGTGAAGAATTATAGGCGTCTTTAGTTAACGCACTTAGCAGCAGTGCCCCTGCACCACCTAAACTATGACCACAACAGAAAAAATTTTTTCCTCTATGCTCATCTTTTATATCGTCTTTCATCAAATTCCAAAGCGATGTTGTATATTGATAAAATCCCCGATGAACATAAGTCCCCCCAAACTCACTAGGTGCTATTTGTGCTGCATCCAAATCTGTTTTTACAAGGTCATTCATACCTGGTGAATTAAGTACAGCGTCAATACCATTAGCAACTTTAGTAATGATTAATTTTGAATTTGGATCAATGGCACTATCTTTATCGTAAAAACTCGGCTCAGTACCTCTAACCGAAACAATAGCTATTTCTTCATTGAACAGGATATAGCCCTGGGCATGTTTCTGGCGGTTATCGTAGTATTTAAAATTCAGCGCTCTGCTGTAAGGTATTTCCTTGACAAGCCATCTCACTTTTTGATTACCAGACTGTATCGGCAACTGCCTAGACTTGAACTGATTTATAACTGTTTCGATACTCCCAGTACTGTCAGCCTCTGATTTTAGATCAATACTTTTTTTATCTGTCGCATAAGCCAATTTCGATAACAACGCAAAGGTATAACTATTCACCAAACTAAATTCATCGGTATCAATAATCACTGGCATATAACTGCGCAGTGCTTTGATTTCAAAAACGTAACTTTGGTTGTGACTAAGGCTGAACCCTGCTTTTTCCGCAGAGGCATTGGTATCTATCCCTTTATGATGCTCTTGTAAAAACTCATCTTGCGGGGCTTCATCCCAAAAATCACCTATGGTGGTGCTGTGATACCGTTTCGGGTTTTTCTCAGCAGCATCCAGCTCTGCCGATGCACGGGTTTTCACCGGCGACTCTTGCCCTTCTTTACGGCTGGCGTACTTTTCGACTTCGCTTAACAAAGAGGCTTGGCTGACGGAAGCACGCCATTCACCTGCGGCAATATTTGCAAATAATACTTTACCGGCGCTGGTGGTTTGCGTGTGTGTGTTGGAGGTGATTTTGTTCGTAATGGTGACGGCAAGGCCATCAATCGGTTCATCGTTTTCACTCATGAACTCCAGTTCCAACCAGTTTTTCTCGGGGTTGCACTGCACGCAATGGTTAAATGAATCCATGATTATCCCTCATGTTGTAATTGGCGACTTAAGGCATGCAGAGCGTATTTAATCTCTTCATTTTGATTGTCTTTGATCAGTTCTATCATGCTAGGCTGAGCCAAGTATTCGTTGCCCATAATCGCCGCGATGGCCGCACTCATCACACGATACGTTAAGGTTTGCTCAGCAGCAGAGAGAAACGGTGTGAGCATGGAAGCGATATCACGCCCTTGGGTTAAGTGCTGGTCCATTGCCTTGGGGAAATGCTGCCATAACCAAGATTCAAGGTTAGCTTTTAACAAAGGTAAGTTCTCTTGTTTATCAAGATGATGCGCTTTTATTACCCACCAAGAGCCTTGCTGAGCATTAAATGGCGCGTGCGAGGTGTTGTTAAACGTGACTAAGTGGCCTTGATCTCGATCGTGGCCTTGGTCTCCATCACCTAATGCAGCCAATTGATTGATATTGCCCAAAAACTGGTTCACTTCTGATTGGTCCATTCGCGCTAACATAGCAATAATGACCGACCTATCGTAAAAGCGAAACATCACTTCCTCGCCCTCTAATCCGGCAATTAATAAACTGCGAAGATGCTGCAAAACTTCATCACCCACGGCATGGCTTGACAGCCCAATACCCTGTTCAAGTAACGCTTCAGGGAGCGATAATACCGATTCAGAAACAGGGATTAACCATGGAGAGAGTGCCATCACCTCAGTAAACATTGCACCATAAAACAGAGGCACGGCTTCTTCAAATCCAAAGCCCCCATTTTGCTGTAAGGCCTGCTTATGAAGCTTGCGATCAACTAACCAATAGCGATGATTTTGCTGCTGTTGAAACCAAGAGAGGATCATGACGGTTTCCCCTGCGTAGAGCATAATCTTACGGCTGGCATATGGGCTTGCTCTGCGTTTAATAACGCTTGGTAAGAAATGGTTCGAAGAGCGGCTGGCATGGTTTGGTCCTTTTTCGTGAATCGCATCGCATAATGTAATGCCTCACTAAGCAAAAGCAATGCCAGTGATAAATCATTATATTTCAATGGGTTACATTGGGGCTTTTGACTGCTTGAGCAATAAATTGCTCCGCTGGGCAAAAACTTGCTTAACCAAGCACGATCTGACCGAATTTTTGCTCGGCTCAGTACTCTCTCACCGACAAGAGATGTAACTGCACGAGCGTCGTCAATCCTAAGCCATCTCATCATTGACAGAACACGTAAAGTTCACCGCACAGCTTAGATTCCAGCCTCGCCAATTAAATGTTAACATCATCACATCTAAAACTGCGGTGGTTATCAGTAAACCTTGTTGATGATTCTCATAAACATCAATAAAAACTCTCTTCCTCCACCAGCAGAATTTTTACATTAAAAGGCAGTTTTCAAATGGTTAACAACACAATTCAATGGTTTCCGGGACACATGCATAAAGCACGTAAGGAGATCGAAGAGGTCATTCCGCAAGTTGATGTGATTATCGAAGTGTTGGACGCTCGTATCCCGTTTAGCAGCGAGAATCCACTTATCTCCCATTTGCGTGGTAATAAACCGTGTGTGAAGGTACTCAATAAACGTGACCTAGCAGACCCTGAAATGACGCAATTGTGGATCGACCATTTTGAGAAAGAACAAGGGGTGAAAGCAATGGCGGTAACCACGTCTAACCCTCAAGAAGTGCATAAAATCATGGAGCTTTGCCGTAAGTTGGCGCCACATCGTGAAGAAGTGGGGAAAAATATTCGCACCATGATCATGGGCATCCCGAACGTAGGCAAATCAACCATCATCAATACGTTAGCCGGTCGCGCTGTGGCTCAAACAGGTAACCAACCCGCCGTTACGCGCCGCCAACAACGTATCAATTTGCAAAATGGCATTGTACTGTCCGATACTCCGGGAATTTTATGGCCTAAAGTGGAAAACCCACACAGTGGTTTTCGCCTAGCCGCAACGGGGGCAGTAAAAGATACTGCAATGGAATATGAGGATGTAGCCTTTTATACTGTTGAGTATTTAGCGCAAGCTTATCCTGAGCGTTTGCAAGAGCGTTATCAAATCGATGAGCTACCTCAATCTGATGTGGAATGGATGGAAGAAATTGGCCGCAAACGTGGTGCTCTGCGCCCCGGTGGCCGTATTGATCTGCACAAAGCTTCGGAGATCCTACTGCATGAATTGCGCCAAGGTATTCTCGGCCAAATTACTCTTGAACGCCCTGAAATGATCACCAAAGAGTTAGTGGAAGTGGAAGAACGAGCGGCCAGAGAAGCCGAGGAAAAAGCAGCCAAAAAAGTAGAGCGTCGTAAACGTTATTTGCGTAATAAGCGCTAAATTCCTCTCGGATCCTTTCTACGCTACACCTCATTTCTACTATTACCATCAGGGCGGTCAATGATCGCCCTTTTCATCAGAACAGACAACTGCATGCTGTTTGCTATTTCTAGCTGACATTATCATGACAAATCAATACAGGTTTTTATGCGCTACTTCTATAGCATGAAGGAACCTTCTGATGACACTCAAGTCATACCACCATTGTTTATTTTCTCCTTGATATGGAATTGTTCATGAAAAAGCGTTGGGCCATCGCGGTAATTAGCGCCGCCTTAATCAGCGGGGGCTATTACCTAACTACCAATAGCAATGAATCTCTCTCGGCTTTCCCCACTCTGACGGTCGAACAGGGAAATATTGCCAAACAGGCAATCGCTGTTGGCCAAATCGTGCCAGCTCACTCGGTATCTATAAAATCGCAAATTGAGGGGATTGTCGGTGAAATTTATCATCGGGTCGGTGAACAAGTGACCTTGGGCACGCCTTTGATCAAAGTGCGTCCAAATCCAACACCGCAAGCGTTAACCGACGCAACCACCGCTTTAATGCAAAGTGAGGCGAGCTTAGATTCCGCCAAACAGACGCTGGCAAACTTGCAGCAGTTAGTTGAACAAAAGATTGTGCCGGAAAACTACGGTGAGCTAATCCAAGCAAAATCAGAGCTGAAATCAAAACAAGCCGAAGTGCAACAAAAAAGGCAGAACCTTGAGCTGATCCGCAGCGGTGAAGCATCGGTTGGCGATTCGAAACTCACGTCCACACTCGTCGCCCCCATTGATGGCACCATTTTAAACCTAAAAGTGGAAGTAGGAGAGCCGATCATCTCCACTGCCTCAAGCCAAGCGGCAACTGAAATGATGTCGATTGCCGATATGAATGACATGATTTTCAAAGGCAGTGTCAGTGAACATGATGCGGCACAACTCGCCGCAGGGATGGCCGTCAACTTAACGTTAGCACCGTATCCAGAAGCAGAAATCAGCGGCGTATTAAGCAAAGTTGCGGTTCAATCTGATAAGTTGAATAACCCTAGTGATACTAAAACGACTAGCTTTGATAATGGATTTGAAGTGGAGATTAACCAGATTCGCTTTCCTGACAATATGGTGATTCGCTCGGGCTTTTCTGCTACCGCACAGATCACATTAAAGAGCGTGGAAAACGTCATCACCATTCCAGAACGCGCATTACGATTTAGCGGTGAAAAACCTGAAGTCTTGATCCCAGATCAGTCAGAACAAGGTTACCAAGTGCGTGCCGTAACCTTAGGTTTGTCCGATGGCATTAATGTGGAAGTGATTGCGGGTTTATCAGCGGACGATGTGATCATCGACAACAGTTTATTCGGAGGCAAAGATGACCACTAAGCGCCCTTTTCAACGTAATGCGCTAGCAGCCGCGCTAATGACGTTCTGTGGCGCGGTGACTTTTTCAGCTCACGCCATCACTATTGAACAAGCTTGGCAAGCCGCAAAAGCTTTTGACCCTACTTATTCACAAGCGCAGATCCAATCTCAAATCAGTGAAACAGAGGTCCGAAGTACCAAAAGTGCCTTGCTGCCTTCTTTTAGCCTCAGCGCGGATACCTCATGGGATGACGATGGCAACAACACTAAAGGCTATGGTGCCACATTAAGCCAAACCATTTGGGATAGCGCTAATTGGGCACAGCTCGACCAATCTCAAGCAAGCTATGTGGCATCACAATTAAAAGTGAAGACTGCACATAATGAGCTGGCTGCAACATTACTGTATGCCTATTTCGATCTCGCCAGCGCACAAGGCGATCGACAACTTGCTGAGCAAAAGTTCGTAGAAGGTGCAAAACTGCTGAAGATTACCGAGCAGCGCTACAAAGCAGGAAAAATTCGATCAACGGCATTGGAAGACATGCGTGCTAACCACGTCGATGAGCAAGCCGATATACTCAGTGCGCAAGCCGCTCTAGAAGAGAAAAAGTCAGCCCTTATCGCGCTCATCAATCAAGACCCACAGCACATTGACCAAATTAAAACGACCGACCTCATTGAACCGCCAATGCAGGTCAGCAGCGAAACTGAATGGTTAAAGCTTGCGCAGAATAACAGCCCTGAGTTATTGGCTGCCCAGCAGGAAGTCGCCGCTTCTGAATTTGGCCGAGATGCAGCCAAAGCCAAATATTATCCCACCTTATCTGGCAGTGTTTCTTACCAAGACAATAATCAGGGTCGAGATGGGGATCTCAGTGCAGGTTTAAGCTTAAAAATTCCGTTGGATTTGAATGGTTCCACGCGCGCCACGGTCGATCAGGCTGCGCTGCAAGTCTTAAGCGCCAAGCAAGTACTGCGCAAGGTAGATATCGAGATTAAACGCAAAATTCAAAGTGGCTTTAGCCAAATCCATCTGGATTGGCGACAAGTGGAGATGGCTCAGTTACAAGTCCGCTCAAGAGAGCAAGCTTTAAAAAATAAACAAACCGTTTATGAGTCAGGAATGACCGAAGCTTCTGATTTGATTGACGCCCATAACGCTCTGTTTAACAGTAAAAACAGTCTACAACGGCGATTGTACCAATATTGGAAGCAGCGGATTGGCCTGCTGCAAGCTGCTGGGCAGTTAGATGATGACGTGATCGCTTCGCTCTCTCAGGCTCTGCACTCATGATCTCAAGCCTACAGCAAGTCGTGCAAACGCTGCTTGCCCATCGGCTACGCAGCGCCCTCGCGGTCATTGCTATCGTTTGGGGTATTGTTTCTGTTTTAGTGCTCGTTGCCTTAGGTGAAGGATTTTATCGCGTCAATACACAATCTTTCGCGCTGTTAATGAGCGATACACAAATGGCTTTCCCCAGTCAAACCACCAAACCTTGGCAAGGCCTTGCGGCAAGACGAGCGATTACCCTTTCAGAGCCGGAAATGCGCGCTTTGGCACAGCACCCAAACATCAGCGCATTATCAATTATCTACGGAAAATGGGATGCTAAAGTGACGAATGTAAAAGGCCGAATGCTTCCCGGTTATGTCAGCGGGATCGACTCTCAATTTTTAGCATTGCGCAACTTGCAACTGACCGCGGGGTCACGCGGCATTCACGCCAGCGATCAGAAAAACCATTCCCGAATTGCGGTGGTTGGTTGGCAGTTGGCACAAGTTGGTCAGCTATCTATTGGTGATACGATCAAAGTCAATACCATTCCCTTCTCGGTTGTCGGTATTACTCAGCAGCAAGAAGGGGGCATTTCTATAAACAATGAAAACAGCCAAGTGATGATCCCAAGCAGCGCTTTTACTGATCTTTGGCAAAGTGAGCCTGAATTTTTCCTTGTGCAGCCCGCCACAGGGATACCAGCAGCGGTATTGCGCATGAACATCCTCTCTTTCTTCGCCAAACAGAAACATTTTGATCCGAGCGATACTGAGGCCATAAACCTACCTGACTTCAGCAGCGGCGCTCAATTTTTCAATGCCTTGTTTCGAGGTATACAACTATTTTTAGGGGCAAGTGGAGCGATGACGCTTGCGGTCGGCGCTTTGGGCGTCGCCAATATCATGTTCCTTTCTGTCACGGAAAGAACGCGGGAAATTGGTGTGCGTTTAGCCATTGGCGCAACACCGAAGATCATTTTGCGCCAGTTTATTTTAGAAGGTGGGTTGCTAGTGGTATTAGGTGCAGTATTCGGAGTGCTCCTCTCCTATCTGGTGGTACTATTACTGAATTACATCGGCTTACCTGATTGGCTCGGCGAACCAGTCATCACTGTGCCAGCTCTAGGCTGGTCACTGCTCGTCACCACGTTGTTTGCACTGCTGGCTGCTTATTTCCCAGCAAAGCGTGCCGCTAATCTCACCCCCGTCATCGCCTTAAGTGCGAGGGCTTAATAATGATGTTACCTATCAGGCAAATTTATCAAGAGATGGCGGCCGAAAAACTGCGCTTGCTACTCACTATTTTAGCGGTGGCTTGGGGTACACTTTGCATCGCCACCATGCTCGCAACAGGCGAAGGATTACGCCAAGGGCTGACACGCTCATCACAAAGTGGCAATGGCAATTTACTCTATGTGACCGGGGGTTATGCCAGCCAGACCGCCGGACGCTTTTTTGAAGGGAAAGCCCTCTCTTTGCAAGCGGATGATGTTGAGCTTGTTCGCGCACTGCCCTTTATCCAACGCGCTGAAGTCAGCGCACAATGGGATAAACGCGTCAGCAATCAAGACAATGGCACCTGGCAGCGCCCACTAGCGGTTAACCCAGAATATCAGTCTTTAACTGGTATTGAGATAGCCAAAGGAGGGCGATGGATCAACCCGCTCGATAATCAACAGCAGCGTAAAGTGGTTGTACTCGGTTATAACGCCGCAGTGCAATTGTTCAATTCTGAGGATGGTTGGAGTTGGCTGGAACCCCAGACGCTGAGCATAAACCCTGTAGGTCAATTGATAAAAATAGGTGATGAAAACTTTACCGTTATCGGCGTGATAGCGCAGACAAGTGCAGAGGTAGAACAAGGAACCCCTATTGACTACGCGGTATTTGTGCCTTTTCGCACTTGGCAACGTTTTAACCCCAACGCAGCGATTGCAGCGATCAATGTGCAGCTCAATGCCACGGTTGATCGCGAAAAAGCCGCGCAAGTGATTAAGCAAGTGATCGCCAGAAAGTACGGTGCCAGTGCTTCAGACACGCAGCTCTTGCAAGTCGAAGACATGCTATTGAGGCAAAAAAGCATGCGCCGTTTCTTATTCGGTCTACAAGGCTTTTTGGGCATTATTGGGCTTATTACCCTCGGCGTAGCAGGCATTGGTATTGCCAATGTCATGTACGCCACGGTAAAACGATCCACACGAGACATCGGTGTACGAATGGCCGTCGGAGCTACGCCAACCACTATCAAACTCCATTATTTAGTGCAAGCCTTGCTCACGATGTCACTTGGCGGTTTAGCTGGCTTAGGATCCACTTACGGGCTGATCACCTTATTAAGATACGCTCCCTTAGAAGGCAGTATGCTGTTTGAGCAATTAGGGAAACCCTTACCCGAACTGTCGTTTTCGATTGTCTTTCTTGTGATCGCGGCGCTGGCGATTGTCGGTGTGATTGCCGCGTGGTTTCCCGCCAATCGCGCGGCTAGCATTACGCCATTAGAGGCATTACAAAGTGAATAAACAAAACTTACCGAACCTTGTTCAATTGACCAATATCAGCAAGCACTATCGCAGTGGTGAAGAGTTGGTCAAAGCATTAGACGGCGTTTCGCTATCGATTCAAAAAGGCGAATTTCTCTCTATTCTAGGGCCATCAGGCTCGGGTAAATCAACCTTAATGAATATCCTCGGTTGCTTGGATGTTCCTACATCGGGTGAATATCAGTTGGACGACAAGGCGGTCGCCTCGCTCAGCAGCCATCAATTGGCTCATATTCGTAATCAAAAAATTGGCTTTGTTTTTCAAAGTTTCAACCTGCTCGAATACGCTAATGCTCTCGATAACGTCGCCCTACCCTTGGTCTATCGCGGAGTAAAATTAAAAGAGCGCCGAGCACGTGCAGCAACACTATTAGAAAAAGTGGGGCTTGGCGATCGCATGCAGCATAAACCCAACCAGCTCTCGGGGGGGCAAAAACAGCGGGTGGCGATTGCGCGCGCGTTGGTCAATGATCCGCAAATTATCTTAGCCGACGAACCGACAGGTGCGTTAGATTCAAAATCAGGCGCTGAAATTGAAGCCCTGTTCAATGAGCTTCATCAAGAAGGACGAACGCTTATTGTCGTCACTCACGATCTCGCATTAGCGAAGCGAACTCACAGAATAGTGAATATCAAAGATGGGCAGATTTTATCTGATGAACGCGTTGATCACGCAACAAGGCA
>NZ_CAWNHY010000018.1:0-11416 GCF_963874335.1 Vibrio sp. V10_P2A27P122
TTTCAACATAGGAAATGATTTCTTCCTTCGCCGGCCAACTTAAGGGGGAAATAAAAAACAGCTATATCTATTTTTAGGAGTTTTTCCATGGACAAAATGTTTAAACGTACTCTTTTAGGCGCTGCAGTTGCTATGGCTGCAGTTGGTGTTCAAGCTGCTCAACTAACGGACAATGTCCAGTTGTACGGTCAAGCTGCTGGTAACCTTTACTTTGAAAGTAAAGGTGATAGCGCGAAAGATGATACTGTTGGTGTGGAAATTGAATCACGTGTCGGGCTTCGTGGCACTCAATCATTCAATAATTTTGGCCCTGATTTTGTGTGGCAAATTGAAACATCTAACGCATTTAATGGTGATACTGGTGGTCAATTTGGTGGTCGTGATACCTATCTTGGTTTAGCATTTGATGATGTAGGTACAGTCAAAGTCGGGCGTCAACTTGTTTCTATCTACGATTATGTAGACTGGCCACACTCAAACCCAGGTTTAGGTAATGTATTTGACTGGCACAATGCAATTGGTGCAGGTTACCAAGACCGTGCAGACCACGTGATCCGTTTTGACTCTGTAGACTACAGTGGTTTCAAATACTCTCTATCTGCCAGCAAAATGGAAAGCTCTACTGATAACGCAGTAGTGAGCTTTGCGTTAGCTTATAACGCAGAACGTTTTGGTATCCACGGTGGTGCTTATCTTGGTTCGAAAGAGAAAACTGTAACTGCAGCTAAAGATGGCTACTATGAATTTGACAGTTCTAACGGTGAGAAAAAATGGGTTGATGCAACGGCTGCTAAGACAGATGAAGCCCAAGCTGCTTATTACTTAGTTGGTGGTAACGTATCTATTACTGACAAGTTGAGCTTGACAGCTGCTTGGAAACATATGACTAACGAAGTAAATAATGTTGAGAAAAAACAGGATGCTTACTCTGCAACACTAGCTTACTGGGCAACATCTGAGTGGTTATTTAAAGCAGGTTATTCTGCTACGACTAAAGCGAAATTTGGTGGTGAAACACAAGCAGAAAGTAGCAGTCGTGCAATTACAGCACGCGCATTGTATGTACTTGACCCATCTGCAGTACTCTACTTTGACGTGCGTAATTACGATATGATGACCCCTGCTGACGGTGATGGCAAAGGCAATGCTGATGCCAATGACCAAACTCGTTTCTTGATGGGTGTAGAATACTACTTCTAATCATATAGATTAAAAGTGTAAATCGAGGCGAGCGATAGCTCGCCTTTTAACTGGAGGTAATAATGAACAAACTTATGATTAGCGCGTTATTAGGAATGGTTATTTCTGCTAGCTCCTACGCTGATGTGGTGGTGAATATAGATCGAAACCTCCAGATTCTAGCCGTGAATGGCGTTGAACCTGAAATATCGTTTGGCCATACCAATGAAATTACTCTACCTGATGGCGCAAACCAGCTTTTGGTACGTTTTGACAAAGTAATTCACTTTGGTGGTAATCAAAATAAATATAAATCACCGGCGATCGTGGTGAGTTTTAATCAAAGCAATAGTAAGGTGCTGCTTAAACCGGCATCGATGGTCAAAGATGAAACCACTGCCAAAGCATTTGATAAGAACCCTGCGGTTGTCTTGACTAATGCAGCTAAGCAGTCAGTGGAGTTTCAACAAGACGTTTTAGTTACACAAGGTTTTTCACTGATCCGAGATTATGAAAAAGAGCTCTATCAATATAATTCGCAAGCGAAAGTCGCCTCAATCAGTGCACTGAATCAGGTCGGATTTAATCAAAAACGTGGTCAAGCAGCTCCAATGCCTGCTCAAGCTAGTGAGACAGTAATCAGTGCAGAGCCGGTAACGACTGCCGTGCCAACTAGTTTCACAATGGTGCAGTATCTCTATGGCGAAGCAACTAGCGCGGAGCAACAAGAATTTGCCAATTGGGCCTTTGCTAACCGTGCCGCTGTTAATCAGCCGCTAGTGAGCGAAAATAAGCTAGTGACCATGATGGCCGATTGGTACCAGAAAACTGACAAAGCCGATAAAGCAGCGATTCTAGCGTGGCTGATTAGCCAAGAGTAAAGGCTATTTTTCTTGCATAAATGGCATTTCATTGTATTTTTAGCACTAACAAGGCATGGTTAACTCCCATGCCTTTTGTGTTTTTGTCTTTGTATTTCTCAATGGTTAGCCTATGAATATTAGCCAAGTTTCTCAGTTAACAGCACTTACCGCTAAGTCCATTCGTCTTTATGAAGAGAAGGGGCTGATATCGCCGCCCCTTCGTTCAGAGAATGGTTACCGTCATTATCAACAAGCGCATATTGATGATCTTTTACTTATTGCGCGATGCAAGCGCGTTGGTTTTAGTTTAGAGGAATGTAAATCCTTACTCGCCCTTGCCAACGATCCGTCCCGGACTAGTTTTGCAGTCAAAGAGAAAGCGCAAGAGAAGTTGAAACAAGTATCACAGAAGCTGGCAGAGCTTTCATTGATTAAGTTGCAACTAGAAGAGTGGATTACCGAATGTCCAGGCGACGGCGGTAGTGAATGCCCGATCATAGATAATTTGAAGGGGCAGTGTTGCCATAACGACTTGAACAAGTCAGTGTGAAAATGAGCTCATTAGCTAATGAGCTGTCGAGGCACACACTACAATTGGGCTGCCCATAAATGAAAAAACCAAAAGCAATTCATCACTTTTGGTTTTTATGTACTTTCTTACTGATGTTTACTCAATGAGGCTGGCTCTCTTTAGGCTCAACAATCAACACAATTCCTTCGACATCTACGACTTTAACCACAACATCAACTTCTAGGTTTTGCTGGCATTTCGCTGTCCACGTCGTATCGCCGAGCTGCAATCGAAAAGTTGCCCCTTCTTGAACGCTCTCTTTAAGACGAGCTGTTTGTCCGATCAGCTGTTTCTGTTTCTGGTTCAGATCACGAGTCTCGTCACCATCGTGGTCTGATTTAAATTGTTTACGCCACCATAACCAAGTCGTGACGAGTGATAAACTTGCAAAAGCCATCCACTGAAGTTGCCAACTGATGGGGAGCATCGCAAAGATAAGGCCAACGATGAGTGCGGAAATACCTAACCAAAGAAAATACCCAGCAGTTCCAAGCAGTTCCAATGCAACAAGCACTAAGCCTAATGCGAGCCAGTGCCAATAATTCATTTGTTGTATTAGCTCTATCACGTTAGGCCTACTTATCTTGTGAGGATTTTAGGTTGAACATTTCAGCAATGCCAGCAACCGAACCCATCAACCCAGTTGCTTCTAATGGCAGCATGATGATTTTGCTGTTCTCTGCTTGACCAATGGCTTTAAGTGCTTCGGTATATCCTTGAGCGATAAAGTAGTTAACCGCTTGCATGTCACCTTGCGCAATCGCATTCGAAACCATCTCCGTCGCTTTAGCTTCCGCTTCGGCAGCGCGTTCACGTGCTTCTGCTTGAAGAATAGCCGCCTGCTTTTCACCTTCAGCTTTAAGTATTTCAGACTGCTTTTGGCCTTCGGCGCGTAAAATTTGTGCTTGACGTACGCCTTCGGCTTCTAACACTTCAGCACGTTTATTTCTCTCCGCTTTCATTTGCGCGTTCATCGCCGCGGTTAAATCCGCTGGTGGTTGTACATCTTTAATTTCGATACGAGTGACTTTTACACCCCAAGGGTTAGTCGCCTGATCGACTATCGATAACAATTTAGTGTTGATCATGTCACGCTGGCTGAGCATTTCATCCAGTTCCATCGAGCCCAGTACGGTACGCATATTGGTTAGAGTTAAGTTGCGAATGGCGTGTTGTAGTTCGCTAACTTCATAGGCGGCTTTCGCAGCATCAATCACTTGCACGAAGCAAACGGCGTCGATAACAACATTGGCGTTATCTTTGGATATCACTTCTTGTGCTGGGATATCAAGCACCTGTTCCATCATATTAATTTTTTGTCCGACGCGATCAATGAACGGAATAATGATATTTAAACCGGGGCGTAGGGTGTGTGTGTAACGTCCAAAACGCTCTACTGTCCAATTGCTCCCTTGTGAAACGGTTTTCACGGCAGAAAAGATAAATGAAATAACGACGAATACAAATATGCCAACGGCGACGAGTGAATCAATAGCCATAACGGTTCCTTTTAAGTATTAAATAATCCTAATGTTGATGTTCCTTTCTCTATTGAAACGGCCGCTGTGTTAGCTAAGTTCGTTCACCCCAATCATAGGGCTTATTGTGCTTATGGGGATGAACTCACTTGCCGACTGCCAGTATCTCCAAGTCATTTGGATATAGGAGCGATTCTCATCAACGTTTGAGCTTTGCTATTGATCATTCTCTATCAGTTATCGATATGGAACAAATGAAATAATGAGATTTGATACTGGTTTTTTAACAATCAAAGCAGAACGTTTCCAGTTTAATTGCTTGATATTATTAATATAATAGTGAATACAGCTTTCTGCGATAGAGACTTGCCACACTATTTCCTTGTCCAAGAGCACTTAAAATGTCCATAAACACTTTTTTGAGCCCGCCATCGAGGCAATTGAGGTCGCTTTGTAAAAATGACCATAACAGCTCGAGAGCTTCTTCATTACGGTTAACTTGATGATATTGAAGCGCTAACTCACTTGCTATGTGAGCGTTGTTTGGCTCAGCGGAAAAAATCTCTTCTAATGCTTGAATCTCTGGGCTGTCAGCGGCTTGCTTGTGCAGCTCCAGTTTGGCGATTAAGCCTTTGTAGTAACCATCTTGATACTCTAGTGGGATGCGTTCCAGTTCTGTTTCTGCCGCTTCATACTGCTGAGTTTCCAGAAACACATCAGCGAGGGCCAGTTTGACCTCTGCTTTTGCTTTCATATCGTCAGGTAGACTTAGTAGCAAGGGTAGTGCTTGCGAATGTTGTGTTTGCTCTATCAGCGTTAAGGCTTGCTGTAGCGAAACTTCATCGTGGCTTGGCAAATGTTTGTTTAACATTGTATTCACTGTTTCTATGGTCTGAGCACCTGCTAAACCGTCGACCGCTTGACCATTAATAAACAGAGCGATTGTTGGCAGGGCTTGAACACCAAATTGTGCTGCCACTTGCTGTTCTTGTTGGCAGTTGAGAATAGCCAAGGTGAATGCGCCACTGTGTTGTTGCGCTACGCTTTGTAATTCAGGAATGAGTTGTACGCTCTCTTGATTCATGGGTGCCCAAAAATAAAAGAGAATAGGAGTCTCAACTGAGCGTTCGAACACCTCTCGAAAGTTGTGCTGATTGACCTCAACGATGTAAGGTGATTGCATGATATTTTCCTTGCGATAATCAAGTTTATAGTCTTAGAAATAGGGGTGAAAATTGGAATATCAAGGGCAAATGAAAAACGCTACCGTTAAAGTAGCGTTTTTTATCTCTCAAAGAGAGGGCAAGCAAAGGTGTCTATAATATTAAAAATAGTGTCAGCGCAACACCGACACTGAGCCAATTTAATTGGTGTAATGTCATATTCGTCGTACCACATGTAACGCTTTGTATTGGATTAACGGGGATATCCAGAGTTGTATCATGTCACATGAATGTTACGAATTAATGACAATTAAGTTGGTTGTGCTACTTTATGCAACCGTCGGTTTATCCACTGATAAGTATCGCTTTTGTCATTATCGTATACCTTGCTATTCACAAAAAATATAGGCCAGTTTTGGTTAAGCACGATGTTGTAATATATTTTTCAACGCAGGTTCTAGGTGTGAAAACTGGAAGTGAAATCCTAGCTCGGTTAGCTTTTTAGGTTTTGCTCTAATACTGTCAAACAGTAAAACAGCCGCTTCACCCATTGCAAGGTTTAGAACCCATTTGGGAGTGAATAGTATGTGTGGTCGACGTAATGTTTTCGCCAATAGCTGGCTAAAATGCTTATTAGGTACGGGATGTGGAGCACAGAGGTTAAAAGCACCTTGTGCATGTGGCGTGTCTAATAAATAGGCTATCGCTCGTGCCATATCTAATAAGTGGATCCATGGCATATACTGTTCACCCTTACCAAGAGGGCCGCCCAAGCCTAAACGGTAAGGTGACAGCATTTTCTTTAAAGCACCACCATCGCTAGCGAGCACGATCCCCGTACGCAATAGGCACACTCGAGTTTTTTCTGATTGCGCTTGGAGTGCGATGCGCTCCCATTTTTCGCAAACGTGATGAGGAAAACTTTGTTGGTGCACATGTAATGTTTCATCAAACGGATGAGACTGTTGGTCACCATAATAGCCGACGGCCGAGCCACTGATGAATACGGAGGGGGGCTCAGTACTGGCATGGATGAGCTCAACTAACCGCTCTGTTATTTCCCATCGACTAGCGCAAATGATCGCTTTTTGTTGTTTGCTCCAACGTTTGTCGGCGATCGGTTCTCCTGCAAGATTGATAATGGCGTCAAATTGATTCGCGTCTTTTAAACTCGCTAGGGAAGTCAGGTAGGTGATACTACCTTTGTCTACATGGGCGAGCTGCTGCTTAGCACGCTCTATATCGCGCGTGAGGAGGTAGATATTGTGCGTGAAAATCTGTTTCATCAGCTCTTTACCGATAAAGCCAGTCCCTCCCGTTAATAGTATTTTCATGTTTCTACCTCATTGGTCTGTGCGATATCACCTAAATGGTGGTGATGAGAACGATAGCCATGTTAGTTAAGTGGCGATGCTTGTTTGCCATCTAACCTAATATAGGAAACTTATTTAGCATACGTGAATTGTTCGTGGTGATAAATGACAATGTTTATCCATAACTCGAGATGACGAAGTGTGCTGAAATTCGTACAATCTGTAGCTCCAAAATACGGAGATAAAAGTATGAAGTTGTTTTTTGCTTCGGATTTACACGGTTCACTGCCTGCTACTGAAAAAGTACTCAGTCTATTTGAACAGTCAGGTGCAGACACTTTAGTACTGCTAGGAGACCTTTTAAATCATGGTCCGCGTAATCCTATACCTGATGGGTATAATCCGACCGCAGTGGCGGAGTGCTTGAATCGATGGGCGCCGCATATTGTGGCGGTCAGAGGCAATTGTGATAGCGAAGTCGACCAAATGCTGCTCGACTTTCCGATGATGATGGATTTTTGTTGGGTAGTTTTGGAGTCAGGAACTCGTTTTTTCTTAACGCATGGCCATCAATATAATGCTCAAAATAGGCCACCATTAAAAAAAGGTGATGTTTTGATCCATGGCCACTCGCACATCCCTATGGCGCAAGGTCAAGATGATGTCATTATTGTCAACCCGGGGTCCGCGACCTTTCCACGTAATGAATTTCCCCCAAGCTACGCTATTTATACGGATGGATTATTTCAAGTAATGGGGCTAGAGGGGCAAGGACTAGCGCAATATCGTTTAGCGACTAGCTCTTAAACCGGTCGCTATCTGATTTACCTGTTGTCTGAATGACCCAGATCTCGCTCTGGGTCAATGATATCTCTGACTCGTTGCTTAAGAACTTTTGCTTCAGGGAAACCACCATCATGTTTACGTTCCCAAATACGTTGCCCATTGCACATGATTTCAAATCGTCCCCCTGTATCAGGGTAGAGACGCACAGATTCAATTTCTTCACTAAAAGTATGCAGTAACTCTTGGCTTAGCCAAGTGGCTCGAAGCATCCAATTACACTGGCGGCAATAGTAGATCTCAATATTGGCTTTTTCCATGGTGTACCTTTTGTGAAGAAGTAAGGGCCATTCGCAACAAAGGACCTTTCGACCCTTCAGTAAAGTTACAGATTACTCGATGGCTAATTGATAAACAGCACTGTCGAACCATGGCTTAGGCTGGTGAGCAATAATGTTTTTTCATTGACGACATCAATACGTCGGCTTTGTTGAGCATCCATCTTGAAAAATTGAGTAATCAGTTCTAATTGCTCAGGGGTAAAGTCCTTACTTTGACTAGAACTAATGTTTTTAAATTCGCTAGGCGATATCAATAAGTAGCTATCACTGATATCCCAGGTGCCGGTTTCTGAGATATTAATGAAACTTTCACTTTCACCACCCACGGCGAATAACTTCACATTTGACATTCTAATATAAGTACCGTTAGGTAAATATTTTACATTCGAATTGACATCAACCCGACGGATTGGCCCAACAGAATCATTCTGTTGACTGCGTTTTACCACAGTGACCATTTTAGATTGCCATTCTTGCGCCGTTAGGATTTGTTCTATTTTTAAATCACTGCCCCAGTATAACCAACTACTGAATAGTGCAGAGATAGCTAAGATGAGGGTTGCCACTTTTGGATTCATATTTATGCCCTTATTTACACACGTTGGCCAAATCATCTTGGTTAGCTAAAATTCGTAAAGTGACATTTTCACCCGAGAACTCAGAACTATGGATGTAATTCAATACGAGCTGATTATTTTGACCACCAGTCGCAATCACCTGCTTAGGTGCCAGTTCTCCAGTATGTGATTCATTGTATTTTTTTACGCATTTTTCAATAGAAGGTAACCATTTGTTTAGGTCTGGATGATTGATGGGCGTATTCACAACTATGTTGTTATAAACCGCAATCTGTTTAAATTTTGATTGTGCAGGGCTAGTCAATAGGAGAGCCAGAATAGGTAAGAAAAGAGCCACAACCAACATCAATTTGCTTTGCAGTGTTAACTTTTCTTTCCCTATTTTTACTTTCGCGAGTGGATCTGTCGTCACGGTTTGGGATGTTGTCTCTTCGGGTTGCGAAGTGGTATCCGCGTCAATGTCTTGGATAGACTCACTGGTCAGTAACGGTTCCTCTTCAGGCTCGTTGGTGGTGTTTTTTTGTGAGTAAGGGGTTGCTCGAGTCACCGAGGCGATCATTTGATAACCTCGTTTCGGCACGGTTTTGACGAATTCTGGTGATTTGGTTTGATCTTTCAACATCTTACGAAGTGTTGAAATCGCTTGAGTTAAGCTTGAGTCATCAACTTCAAAACCTTGTTCACGCCACACAAACTCATGCAGTTCATGGCGTGTAATGACTTCATTTGGGCGTTCACAAAGTAGAAGTAAAATTCGACTTTCGTTACTACCAAGGCGAACAGCCTCTTGTTCGTTTTCTTGTTCAAGCAAAGAGTTACTATTGGGATCAAACGTGAATCGGTTAGCAAGGATGAATTTTGTGCCTATGTTACTCATGATAATCTTCTTATTGTTGGCATGTTTAACCGTCCATCAACCTAGCCTGCTTGGGGAAGCAATTGATGAAACATTATGCTAGTTTTTATTTTCTTTGATAAAAATTATGGCAAGCATAATCAAAATAAATGAAAAAAACAGTGTTTTTATGATTATTGACCTTGAATTTACAATTGCCAGCCTCATCTTACTAGCAAATCATCCTTGGTTGCACACTCTGTGTGTGAATGAAAATAACTCAGATGTTATGGAGCTAGTATGAGCGAAACGGCTACTACCAATAAAGAAACTCGTGGTTTTCAATCTGAAGTCAAACAGTTACTTCATCTTATGATTCACTCTCTTTATTCCAATAAAGAGATCTTCCTTCGCGAATTAATTTCAAATGCCTCTGATGCTGCGGATAAACTTCGTTTTCAAGCGTTGTCTAATGCCGATTTATATCAAGGTGATGCCAACTTAGGCGTTAAATTATCGTTTGATACCCAAGCGAATACGCTGACCATTTCAGATAACGGTATTGGTATGAGCCGCGAAGATGTCATTGAACATCTCGGTACGATTGCAAAATCCGGCACAGCGGAGTTTTTCTCTAAACTATCCCAAGATCAATCTAAAGACTCTCAGCTTATCGGTCAGTTTGGGGTGGGTTTTTACTCGGCCTTCATCGTCGCTGATGCGGTCACTGTAAGAACTCGCGCTGCGGGTTTACCTGCTAACGAAGCGGTTCAATGGTATTCACAAGGCGAAGGTGAATATACAGTAGAAAGCATTAATAAAGAGTCTCGTGGAACCGATATCATTTTGCACATGCGAGAGGAAGGCAAAGAGTTCCTTTCTGAATGGCGTCTGCGTGATGTGATTTCTAAATATTCAGACCACATTGGAATTCCAGTTTCTATCCAAACCAAAGTTCGTGATGACGAAGGTAACGAGACTGAAGAGACCCAGTGGGAACAAATCAACAAAGCACAGGCGTTGTGGACGCGTTCTAAGTCAGAAATCAGTGATGAAGAGTATCAAGAGTTCTATAAACACGTTTCCCATGATTATGCTGACCCACTGGTGTGGAGCCATAACCGTGTAGAAGGTAAAAACGATTATACCAGCCTACTTTATATTCCAGCGAAAGCACCTTGGGATATGATGAATCGCGATCATAAATCAGGCTTGAAACTTTATGTTCAGCGTGTATTTATCATGGATGATGCTGCGCAATTTATGCCGTCCTACTTGCGCTTTGTACGTGGCTTAATCGACTCAAACGATTTACCGCTTAATGTTTCACGCGAGATTTTACAAGATAACAAGGTGACTCAATCATTGCGTAATGCTTGTACCAAGCGTGTATTGACCATGCTTGAACGTATGGCGAGCAATGATGCTGATAAATATCAAACCTTCTGGAAAGAGTTTGGTTTGGTACTCAAAGAGGGGCCTGCAGAAGATTTTGCTAATAAAGAGAAGATCGCCAGCCTATTGCGCTTCGCCTCGACCGAGGTTGACTCAGCAGAGCAAACGGTTAGTTTAGCGGCTTATGTTGAACGGATGAAAGAGGGGCAGGATAAAATCTACTACCTCACCGCCGATAGCTATGCTGCGGCCAAAAATAGCCCACACCTAGAGCAGTTTAAAGCCAAAGGTATCGAAGTTATTTTAATGTTTGATCGCATTGATGAGTGGTTGATGAACTACCTCACTGAGTTTGATGGAAAAATGTTCCAATCCATCACCAAAGCAGGGCTAGATCTGAGCCAGTTCGAAGATGAAGCGGAAAAAGAGAAGCATAAAGAGACTGAAGAAGAGTTTAAATCGGTGGTTGAACGTACGAAGCAGTACCTTGGCGATCGTGTCAAAGAGGTTCGAACTACCTTTAAACTGGCAAGTACTCCAGCGGTTGTTGTGACCGACGATTATGAGATGGGTACGCAGATGGCAAAATTGCTTGCTGCGGCTGGTCAACCGGTACCAGAGGTGAAGTATATTTTGGAACTTAACCCTGAACATGCGTTAGTGAAACGGATGGCCGATGAAGCGGATGAACAAGTATTTGGTCGCTGGGTTGAAGTTTTACTAGGTCAAGCGACGCTCGCTGAGCGTGGTTCGATGGAAGATCCGTCACAATTCTTAACCGCAATTAATCAGCTTTTGACTAAGGTTGAATAGCTAACTGGCTAACAAAAAGCTCGCAACTGCGAGCTTTTTGCTTTGAATAGCGATTCTCTGCTGAGAACGAGCGATATTTTAGGCAAACTTGCAGCGAACATCCG
>NZ_CAWNHY010000019.1:0-11337 GCF_963874335.1 Vibrio sp. V10_P2A27P122
GGTAGTATGTCTGTGAGATAAATGAGGTCATCTACAATATTAATTATAGATAATTTCATTTTTGGCATTAACACTATGTTTAATCTAGCTAATAATATTGATTAAATTATTAGCTAGAATGACTTAACGCTAAGCGATGAGATCGTTTTTCCAGCTTTGAGCGATGAAATCAATGAATTGGCGAACCAATGGGGTTTGATAGCTACGAGAAAGATACACAGCCCATAGTGCGCTGCTTGGGCTGTGAAACTCTGGCAAAACGCGTACTAGTGTTCCTGAGGCGATAAAGACATTTGCAAGATCGCATGGTAGCCGTACGATGCCTTTGTGATGTAGGGCAGCACGGCATAAAATTTCCATATCATTAGCGCGGATGTTGCCATTCACGGTGACAGAGAGCTGTTCATTGTCTTTAACCACATCCCACTTGTTATTACTCATGTGCACAAAGCAGTTGTGCTGGGTTAAGTCATTGGGTGTATTGATAGGAGGGTGTTGGTTGAGATAGCTAGGGGAAGCGCATATGACGGTGCCGACGCTCATTAAACGGCGAGCGATGAGCGTATCATCCGGCTGTTGGGTAAAACGCAGGGCAATATCCACGCGTTCATCGACCAGTTGTGAAAGGCGATCTGAAGCGACAATGTCAATTAACACATTGGGGTGTCGTTGCGTGAAGTCTTCAACAACGGCCAATAACATGTTTTGAGCAAGGCCTATCGGCGCGGCAATGCGAATGGTACCGTTTAAGAGTTGTGACTGTTCCAACGCTCGTGTTTCAAGTTCGGCAGTTTGGTGCAAAATTTGTTCGCAACGGATTAAAGCCTCTTCACCGGCGGTGGTTAGGCTGACTTTGCGTGTCGTGCGGTGCAGTAACCTCTGCTTTAACCAATCCTCAACTTCTTGGACATGACGTGACACTTGTAATCGACTTAAGCTCAAGTTGTCTGCGGCTTTGGTAAAACTGGCAGTATTTGCCACTTCGATAAAACTGCGCATGGCGGTTAGTCTGTCCATGGTAGGCCTTTATTAGATACGAATATTGATACAATCTACATCATTTTTGAGTGTTTTTCCTCCTTCGTTTAACTACTAGACTACAATTGTTGTCGAGAAACAGAAACCGAATGAGGAAATAAATTATGAAAATTGCAGTATTAGGCGCATCAGGTTGGATTGGTAGTCACATTGTCAATGAAGCAAAAGCACGGGGCCACGAGGTGATCGCGTTAGTGCGTGATTCAAGTAAAGTCGATGCTGAAGGTGTTAGCGTTCAACTATTTGACTTACAACAGCCTTTATCAAAAATTAGCGCTGCGTTAGCTGGTGTTGATGTCGTGATCGCTTCTATCGGCGGACGTGCAGCTGGCAACCACGATATTGTTGCGGCTACAGCGCAAAAACTGCTGTCAGATCTACCGCAAGTGGGTGTGGATCGCCTACTGTGGGTTGGTGGTGCGGGTTCATTGGAAGTCGCTCCCGGTATCAAATTGGTGACCGTAGAAGGTTTCCCTGAAGAGTACAAAGGGGAAGCATTAGCGCAAGGCGAAGCGTTGGATCTCTTCCGTGCGAGTACAAGCAAGGTTAATTGGACATTTGTTAGCCCGGCCGCTGAGATTTTTCCGGGTGAGAAACAAGGTGCTTACCGTGTGGGCGGTGACGCTCTATTGTCTGATGCTGAAGGTAACAGCAAAATCTCAGTCAGTGACTATGCCCTCGCGATGATCGATGAGTTAGAAAGTGCCGCTCACCCTCGTCAACGTATTGGTGTTGCTTACTGATACCAGACCGATAGATCAATTTGGCTATTCTCATGATCGAAAATTGCTGATAACGTGAACGAAGTAATGCTCTCTATGGGCATTACTTTTCTTTGTTTCGCTTATAGGCATTTTAATGGAAATGTTCAGTAGTACGGCGCTTATCGCCATGTTTCTTATTTTCTTGGGTTCATTTGTGCAAACGGCGATTGGTTTTGGCTTAGCGATCGTCGCAGCGCCCTTGCTGTTCTTGATCTCCGCCGATTACGTTCCTGCCCCCATTTGTATCGTGGCGCTGTTTATTTCTATCTTGAACGCCTTAAAGCATCGCTCGAACATTGAGCTCGGCGGTTTAAAAATGGCGCTGATTGGTCGCGTTCCCGGTTCAATTGCGGGCGGTATCCTTCTGGTTTTAGTCTCGACGGATGTACTGGCGTTATGGCTTGGTTTATTGGTGTTATTTGCCGTGGCTGTTAGTTTATTGCCGTATCGCATCGAACCTACCCCGATAAAAATGGGTATTGCGGGTTTTTTCTCCGGTTTCTTTGGCACCAGTTCCGCGATTGGTGGGCCGCCGATGGCGTTGATCCTACAGCATCAAGAAGCGAATCAGTTGCGTGGCAATCTTTCGGCATTTTTTGTGTTTAGCTCGATCATCTCTTTGATTATTCAAATACCGGCAGGTTTTCTGACGTTACATCATTTATGGATAACGATTCCGCTTATCCCCTCAGCTTGGTTGGGTTATAAGTTGGCGATGATGACCACGCAATCACTACCCAAAGATAACATCCGTTTCGCTGCGTTGCTGCTTTGTACGATAAGCGGCGTTACGGCGGTATGGCATGGTTTAGCCTAGCGTTAATCTTCCGTTCAGGTCATGCAATGATACTGAAAGGGTTTATGGGTCTATTTTATACGGAGTAGCAGTTATGAGAACAATCGGCAATATTATTTGGTTTTTACTGGGCGGAGTGTTTATGGGGCTCGCTTGGTGGTTTTTTGGTCTCCTTGCCTTTATCAGCATTATTGGCATTCCATGGGGGCGTGCTTGCTTTGTTATCGGTAACTTTTCGTTTTTTCCTTTTGGACAAGAGGCGATTTCCCGTGATGAATTGACCAATCAGCAAGATATTGGTACCAGCCCATTTGGCTTAATCGGCAATGTGATTTGGTTTGTTTTCGCTGGTTTTTGGTTAGCCGTTGGTCATATTTTATCGGCGGTGGCGTGTTTTATTACCATCATTGGCATCCCTTTCGCACTACAGCATTTGAAACTCGCGGTTATTTCTTTGGCTCCGATTGGTAAAACCATCGTTCCGAAAGAAGAGGCGGCTAGAGCTCGCTATTCTTCTTATCGTTAATATAGGTTTTGTTTTTTGCTCCTTTTCTCTCGTGTTGCTCTCTCAGTGACGAGGGGAAGGGGGCATCTTGCCAACGCGATTAATACGCTTTAATCCCAAACTCTCGCAGTTTTCTAGGCAGAATGTCATCTAAATGCGCAATGTCTTGCGGGTGAATATTAATCAGAGCAAAGCCGTGATCGTGGTAAATGGCTTGAGTTTGTAAGCGCGTTTTTTCGTCGGTTGCGCCACTATCTGAACCCCAATATTGTAAATATACTTTCCCGGTCGGAAGATAAAAATCGCACATTACGTCAGCTTCTATTGGCAACTGACGCTCATAAGCGTGGACGACGCCTGCCAAATAGAGCCAATTATCGATCAGTAATTCGCCGGTTGAGCGAACATAGTGGCCGTCTAAGGTGCGATGTTTTGCCTCAAATTTTTGGCGAAAGTGAGACAATGATTTATCGGTCGATTGGCTATGAGCATCTTGCCCTAAAAATTCGACGATGGATTGTTTCAAACGTTTATTGCGCGTCACCGTATCATGCCAAACAACAAATAATTGCTCAGAAGCTTTGTCTTCACGTTGCTGGGCGCCTGCTCTGAGCCCAGCCTCCGTTACTTGCCAGCCTTTTTCTGTTTTAGATATCCAGCCTAACTCACTCAATAGTTGATTTATTTTTTTGGGGTTGAGCCTGAAATGATCGCCAAGCTGAGTGGCACTTAACGTCTTTCCGCTGGTGGCTTGTGTGTCGACGAGCAAGTTTTCCGGCCAGACAATAAATTGGCCATATTGCGTGTGCTGGGTGTATTCGCCGCCAAATTTTGCTCCCAGTTCTGTTAATACCCACTTGTTGTCGAAGCGGTTAATGTACCCTGCTTTTTGGAGGTTACTGAATAGTTGTTTAGCGTCTGTATTACGCAATTTAGCCAGTGCCGAGGTTGACAGTTTTTCTGCCATCATTATCTCCTTATTTCACGAGATCCATTCAATTCAACAGTCTGATATCTCTACCTTACTTGAATTTTGGGTAAATGACAGAGCGAGTGTGTGCGATGGTTTTTAAAATAGATAAAAGCTTAATTTTTGAGCTTAGGCACGGGTAAACATGATTGAGTAGAACTGGTCATTGCGTTAACGCGAGTTATTGGCTCGCGTTTTCTACTCCAGACGGTTTAGCTTCAACATTGCCTGTTTTTACCCATACGTTACTCAATTTATACATGGCGCAGACACTGCATGTGAGCACTTCTCCTTTGCCATGGATCACAAGCACGATATCTTCTCGTTTTTCTTTCGAGTTATTGCGTAGCTGGATCGTCAGTTGATTACCATCTACGCTGTAAGCGCGAGACCAGTGCTGAGTTTCAGATTCAGCACGTACAACACCCTCTTCGAAAATCAATAAGTCATCATTGAACTGGTTGTCATAAGTCCCTTTGAACTCATAAGTTTCACGGTTTAACCAACGTTCAAGGTCATCTTGAAAACAGCCTTGCAAAGTGGCTGTAAGGACGAGAATACTGATTGATTTTGCCGTAGATCTTATCATGTTGCTGCAACCTCTGTTGTTGTTCGCTCAAGTTCTAATAAGCTCGCTTTACGGTTTAAGCCCCCCGCATAGCCAGTGAGTTTACCACTTTTTCCGATCACTCTATGGCAAGGAACGATGATCGAAATTGGATTTCTACCATTGGCCAAGCCGACAGCCCTTACGGCTTTGGGGTTACCGATCGCCTCTGCAATCTGTTGGTAGTTCCAAGTTTCGCCATAAGGTATCTTGCATAATGCTTGCCACACAGATTGTTGGAACTCGGTGCCTTTTGCCGCTAAAGGTAAAGTAAATATAGTCCGTTTCCCGGAAAAGTACTCATCTAACTGTTTGATAGTATTGATGAGTATAGTACAGTGTTCGGGTTTTACCCCTAACTCTGTTGGCATGGTGGTTTCGGTTTCAAACCAAGCCCCCAATAAACCTTGCTCGCAGGCTTGCAATGTCATGATTCCTAAGGGGCTGTGATAGTGGGTGAAGCTATTCATATTAGTAATTCCAACAGTGAAAGGTGGCGTAACTTCCCCAAGGTGAAACCTTGTCTGCGTTCAGCTCAGGAAAATGGCTTAAGGCCTTCTTAACCACCAAATCAGTGTCTAGAAAGCAATCTGAATCGGACTGACCTCTTAACCTAGCGTAGTTTACGGTCCACGGCCCAATACCTTTTAGTGAAAGCCAAGCATCCACATCGGCTTCAGGGTGTTGGCACATGAATTGAGCAAAGCGTGTTAAGGTCTCTTTTCGGCTGTGTGGCATCTTTAAAAAGTGCAAGTCAAGCTGTGCGATTTGTTCCGGGCTTGGAAAGTAACTGCTCGTATTTTGAGCTGGGTTTACCGCATCGACTAATCGATTGAGCTGGCCAATGGCTGCTTTTATCGAAACTTGTTGACCTAAAATAGCTCTGACTCCCGCCTCCCAACAATTCCAAACGCCGGGAATGCGGATTCCTGAACGAGTGACTAAACCCGGAGCGCAGTCTTCCAAATAGGCCTCGATGTGGCTGATGTCGGCTTCGAGGTCAAATAGGCGGCGTAGTTTTGCCACCAAGTAACGCAGTTTGGTTATGTCTTGCAACTCGAATTCAACCTCTAAATGGGTCTCAGAGGTTAAGCTGGCACGAAACCAGCCAGTCGTATTGTGTATGTTGAAGGTGCGTTGATAATGATTGTTACTGACCTGTTCAATGGCGTTTACTGCACGTAATCGATAGAAATCTAGCATATATTGCCAATCGAAAGGGCCGCGAAAAGAGAGTGTTAATAGGTTTTTTGTCATCAATGCAGTTTTAGATTGCCGCACTTGGCTGGGGGTCAGTTGCAACGTTTTGATAAACGCATCGTTAAAGCGGCGGGTACTGTTGAACCCACAAGCGAATCCTATATCGGTAATGGACAGAGCACTGGAATGCAACAACTGTTTAGCAAACATCAACTGATGGTACTGAGCATATTGTTTCGGTGACACTCCTAAATGGGTTTGAAACAGTTGTCGTAGGTAGCGGTCACTGATCCCCAAACGTTCGGCAAATTGAGCCAGATTGCTCGATTGTAATTCACCTTGCTCAATAAGCTTGATTGCACGCAAAAAGGTGGTTTCAACCCCTTTCCATGCCCAAGAATGAGGTGCACTGTCTGGGCGGCAACGCAGGCATGGCCGATAACCCGCTTGTAGAGCTAGTGCGGAGTTGGCGAAGTATTCAACATTCTTTTCTTTTGGCAGGGTTGCCGGACATATTGGGCGACAAAAGATGTTGGTTGTTTTGACGGCAACGAAAAATCGTCCATCAAATCGCGGATCACGGCTAGTGCGAGCTTGTTGGCATTGTTCTTTATCGAGTTCCATCCATGGTGCCATTTGGTATAACGAGCCTTATGCAGTTTTTATAAGCTAAGTGTATGCATGAATTCTGTCGATACTAGCCATTTTCGGAACTGGATGGCTTTTTCTGCGGTTTCTCTTGAAAAAGGATATTCATAACGCTGTATTCAATACCCGCTACAGCGTTATGAATTTGTTGGGTCAGTCGAGAATGACCTCGCCCGCTTGTTGTAATGAGTAAGCACTACTAGGGTTGATGTTTTTGACTAACTTTTCCACTTGCATAATGGCTTCTATCGATGAGCTGTTTTTTCGGTAGCTGAGGAAGATGGGACGCTGCCAATCTTCCACATTGTCAATTCGATACAATTGGCCAGAGTGGATAAAAGGTTCAACAAGTGAGGTAGGAAGGTAAGCGCTTCCCCCTTTTTCTAAAATGAAATCAAGTGCGATACGAGCGGTCGAGGTGCGCAAATAGGGGGTCGGCGTCTTCGGATGTCGCTCAGCATGCTCGGAAGCGAAACGGCTTCCCCAATCGACGTACACGTATTTATTATCAAAGGCGGTTTCCAATGTGTCAGGACGCGTCGAAACCAACACCAGTACTAAATCTGCGACTTTTTTGCAGTTTAGCTCTTCGGCTTTAATTGGGTCAAAGGCAAACGCCATATCTAAGGTACGCTCCAGTAGGCTGCGGTTGAGCTGCTCGCGCCCCATGACTTCCGCCATAAAGCCATAACCGCTAAAAGCATCAGTCACAACGCTTAAACAGTTTTGTAGATGAGCATCCCAAACGTTGGGCGTTCCCCCTAATGTAAGCTGCAAAGCTCGGCCATTTTCCAAAGAGAGCTCAAACTTGGCTTGTTGCAAAGTAGCCACCATCACTTCGGCATAGCCAACGAGTCGTTCTCCTGCCGATGTGAGCTTTATGTTGTTGCGATCACGCGTAAATAGTTGAGCATCAAAATAATTTTCTAATTGCTTGATACGTGCGCTGACGGCGGCTTGGGTCAAATAAAGGTTTTCAGCTGCTCGCCCAAAATGACGTACTTTGGCGAGTTCGAGAAAAGTGCGAAAAACTTTTACATCCATATTAAATCCTCTGAAATTACCCCGTCAGATTAACAAGGAAGTGCAATTATGACGATAAAAAATTTTTGTTTTTCTTTTCGGAGATTTACGCCTAATTTTCGCGTGATCTATCGCTACATGGTAGTAGCGCCATTCACATGAGGTTGATATGTCTGAGACTGAATTCCGTCACGGAAAAAAACGTTTTTACGACAATACAAAGTTTCCACGAGGCTTTGCTAAGTCTGGTGATTTTACTCTTGCAGAAGAAGAACTTCTCGCCATTTATGGTGGTACCATGCTTGGTCTTGAATCTGGTGAACTCACGCCAGAGAATGCCGAAGAAGCTCATTTTGTTAAGGCGATTGAAAACCCAGGTAAAGCGAAATCTAAGTTAGAGCGTGTCTGGTTAAAATACACTCAACTTGCTCGCGGTCGTAAGCGTTTCCATACGTTGAACGGTCGCAATAAACCTGAAAGTGGTGATGACTATAATGATGAAGAAGTTAGCTTAACGGAAGAAGATTAATCTGTATCTCTAATGCAGGATCTTAAGCCGTAATTTGGTCAGCTTTCTCATTTATTTCTTCAGCCTTATTGTCTCAATAAGGCTGACAAACTTGCTCGCATCGCCTTTCATATAAGAGATCTTTGTGCAAAAGAGTGTGACTCAATCAAGATGAGAAAAGTGCTTTCGCTCAAAGCCCTAGTATTGATGACTCACTCGGGCTTTGCATTATCGCCACTCTGCTCATTTGGTCGCGCTTAGCCAATCCATGAGCTGGGTCAACACCGCTACTTAGCCAAAATGGCTACTTTTTTCAAAAAGCTGTCGCGTAGATGCTCTTGGTCATAATCGAGATGGTAGGTATTGTGGAAGCCAACTTTTAGCTCCACACCATTTCCTCGCATGTAAATGTTATAGCCGTCATAGTCTGAAAAAGCTTCGATACCTTCATAGATTTTCCCGAATTCAGTCGGTGTACCATGCGCCATTACTGTTTCATAAGCATGGAGAATTTTCGCGGGTTCAAGTTCGTTTTTCATGGCATTTGCTCCTTTCTTGCTTGTTACTCCAAGTATGGGTAATGAATGCACGCTTCGCCAGATAGTGGAGTGATAGCGACTCAAACTTTACTTAATTTTATAGATGAATTTTTATCTCATTTGGTTATAGCATGTGCCGTATTAGTTCTACTTCTACCTGTAGAAATTGCTACAAATTTAAGCGCATTTCTGGTTGGGATTTGAAGAAAGAGCGAAAATTTGACCTAAAACAATGGCAGTTACTTAACACTTATTTTATAATGCGAATTAATGTTCTATTACACCATAATATTCCAATAACTAGGGGCCAATCATGAGACTTATCCCGTTAAAACAGGCTGCACAAGTCGGCAAGTGGGCAGCAGCACACATCGTAAAACGCATCAACGCATTCAACCCAACGGCAGACCGTCCTTTTGTATTGGGTTTACCTACTGGTGGTACACCATTGACGACTTATAATGCACTGATTGAAATGCATAAAGCAGGCGAGGTGAGCTTTAAGCATGTCGTGACATTTAATATGGATGAATACATTGGTATTCCTGAAAATCATCCGGAGTCATACCGCTCATTTATGTATAACAATTTCTTCAATCATGTTGATATTCAAGAAGAAAATATCAACTTACTGAATGGCAACGCACCAGATGTTGATGCAGAATGTAAGCGCTATGAAGACAAAATTAAATCATACGGTCGCATTAATTTATTTATGGGCGGTGTGGGTAATGATGGGCACATCGCGTTTAACGAGCCTGCTTCTTCACTTTCGTCACGCACTCGTATTAAGACACTGACAGAAGATACGCGCATTGCAAACTCTCGATTCTTTGATGGTGATATCAACCAAGTTCCTAAATACGCGCTAACGATTGGTGTAGGCACACTGCTAGATTCAGAAGAGATCATGATTTTGGTGACAGGCCACAATAAGGCGCTGGCTTTGCAAGCGGCCGTGGAAGGAAGCGTCAACCATTTGTGGACAGTCTCCGCACTACAACTTCACGCGAAATCAGTGATTGTATGTGATGAACCATCGACTCAAGAACTAAAAGTGAAAACCGTAAAATACTTTGCGGAATTAGAAGCAAAAAATATCGAAGGTTTCTAAGTCTCCCCGTTGGGAAAGGACATTCATAAACAAAAGGCCTGCTAACATCAGCAGGCCTTTTTACACTTTGTAGCAAATGGGACTTTCTATCAAATGGGGAAGTGCGAACGAAATCGGTAGTTGAATTAACCTTCAGCAGCGATTTTCGCTTCTTTTAATTCAACTACTTGTTTCTCCGGGGCAGGGTAGGTTACTCCATTAAAGCGCCCACCTTGTTCAATGCTCAAGTCGTCGCTATAAATAGACCCTGTGACGCTCCCTTTGCTTAAAATTTCAATTTTAGTCGCGTGACATGTGCCTTGGAACTCGCCATTAATGATGATGTGGCCTGCGTACAGTTCACCATTAACCGTGCCTGTTTCACTAATGACGATGGTTTTATCAACGTGCAATTGACCTTCTACCGACCCGTCAATTTGAATGTCGCTTTCTAACCTGAGTTCCCCACTAATGGAACAGCCTTTTGCGATGAGAGTTGTAGCTGAGTGCTGACTCTTAGCTCGACTTTGTTTACTAAAGATTCCCATCGGATACCTCTTACCTTACTAAATATCGTTTCAAAATCATTCACGCCCCAATCAACAAAAGGTCTTGGATCTAATGAACGGCCGACAAATCGAATTTCATAGTGCAAATGTGGGCCAGAAGATAACCCACTGTTTCCAGAATAAGCAATTAAGTCGCCCTTCTGTACAAAATCGCCCCCTTTCACGGCAAATTTTTGCAAATGAGAATAGGAGCTGGTAAATCCATAAGAGTGCTGTAAGCGTAAAAAATTGCCTGACCCTTTATCACTGGCGCGAGTGACTTCGGCAACGCCATCGGCTGGTGCATAAATTGGCGTGCCTATGTTAACCGCAAAATCTTGCCCGCGGTGAATTTTGACGTTGCCGGTCACAGGATGAATACGCTCACCGTATCCTGACGAAATTCTCGCATTATGCACAGGTGCACCGCTGGGTATTTGGGTCAGCATCACCATTCTAACTGAAGAAGTGATAGCGGCGGTGTCTAAACGTGATTCTAATTCCGCTCCGCTTTCATCCATACCCAATACTTTTTCAAGATCGCCGAGCCTGTCTGAAACAACCTGCATCTTTTCTTCTCGTTCGAGCAGGTCATTCTCTAAGCTGTTTTTTAGCTCCTTTAAAGAGGTGACTTCTTCGGTCAGTGACATCGACTGGCTCTCTAACTCTTGTTGCTTGAGTTTGGCAAAATCAACTTCATCAAGAAGGTAATAGATAACGCCGCCAGTGGCGAGAATGCTGGCAACCAGCACATAGCCAAAACCTTTTAAAAAATGTCGGAACCATTTACCGAGATGAAAGTGCTTCGTCCCATGGATGGATGAAACGGAAACAACCACTCTTTCTTTCATGAATTCGTTCACAGCGTCTATGGTTAACAGTACAGCCGATTCTAACAGGGAATGCTCAGGGTCAAAACATTTTGCGCTGTAAGGCTATACTCGTCCCACCTCTTATTGTTCGGTTTGTGAATTGGAGCGTATCCTTGGCCTGCTTTTAGAAGAAGATCCGATGTTGTTAGTAAAAAAAGCCATATTAATGTATGAGCTAATATTAATATGGTTTTGTGTATATAAGTTTCAAAATAGACAATATGGA
>NZ_CAWNHY010000020.1:0-11292 GCF_963874335.1 Vibrio sp. V10_P2A27P122
CATCAACATAGTTCATATAATGCCCAATCATTTCACACATAATTAATCACTATGTTTTGGGCTGTCAGCCTACTTTGAATTCACGGAATATATTCCGCACGTCATAAGATATCTGTGACACTTTCATTGTGAACGATGCCCTTTTCCAATAAATAAGGTTCATCTACTTATATCATGATGAAAATCCATCCTTTGGCTTTAATGCTATTTCTGCTAGGCATTTCAGCGCACATTCGAAGCTCAGAGCTCAATATTTATTTGTGGGAAGACACTATATCACCGCAAATCGTTGATCAATGGCGGCAAAGTAGCGGCATCGATATTAATCTATATCATTTTGATAATGACGATGAACGCAGTCTATTGATGGTCAAAAGTGTCCAGCTGCCTTTTGATATTGTAGTGTTAGATAACGTATCAGCTCTTATCTACTCTCGGCTCAACACCTTTGAAGATCTGAGTACTCTGCCCAATAGAAAGCATAATGACACGAAATGGAATCAAGCGTGCGGTAGCCACGCCGTTCCCTACTTTTGGGGAACCGTAGGCATCGTCTACAAAAAAAGTAAATTTCCAGCCAAACCCAAAAACTGGGCTGATCTCATCGACATGCCACCAGCACTCCAAGGCCATGTGGGTATGCTTCACGATACAGTTGAAACCCTGCTGCCAGCATTGTATGCCCAACAACAATCGCCAATTACAAATAACGATAATGCACTGAAACAGGCTTATCAAAAGATGCTATCCGTGAATCGCAACATCTTAACCTATGAATATATATTGAGTTACGTCCGAAGCCATCCTGACAGTGATGGCTTAGATATGGCACTCGCATACAGCGGTGACCAATTTTCATTGAATAAGTATTTTGGCAGCAATGATTGGGATTTTGTCACCCCGCAAGGCCGACCCTATATTTGGGTGGATTGTTTAGCCATCAACAGCAATTCAAAAAATAAAGAGCATGCAAAAGAGTTTATAAACCACTTATTGAGCCCAGAAGTTGCCGCAATAAATGCAAAAGATATTAAAGCTGCGACACCAAACTTAAGTGCCCTAAATTTAATGCCAGATAGTTACCGAAATGATGCATCATTATTTCCAAACCCAGCTTTGTTAGAACAAGGCATTATTGATAGCGAATTGCTCCCTGCCGATATTAGTTTGAGAGCAAAAATCATTAACAGTATTTTGGAACAACATGAAGCTCAACAATAGAATTCTGTTGCTGATAACACCGGTTATTCTTCTCAGTGCAGTGGCATCTAGTTACATTATCTACTCCAATCAGAAAGATGCTTTGCTGAAAAGAGAAGAAAGCTATCTTCAACTGAGTATGGAAAAACTCGCGGGTCACTTTCGTCAGACCCAATACCTGGTGAATAGCTACGCTTACACCCTAACGAAAAGCGATATCATTCGTCATTACGTTGCACATGAGCGCAACCCTTATCGAGAGTTAGAACTGGTTGATAACTTTCAGCAAACATTGGACATTCTCCAATCACAAGAGAATAATTTCATTGCGTTATCGATTTTAGATGGCAGCAAAAATGTTCTTTATTATGCCGAAAATAGTGGTGACCCCTTCGCCAAAATCGATACAAAAATTCTCAACCACATACAAGACACTTTCGATAGCACACAGAAAACCTCTTATGTTGACTATACGACAAATTCCAGCGGTGAAGGTATTCTAGTTCGGTATGATGTTTTAGATACTCAAACACTTACGACACCGCTTAGCTATAACCGCGATAAAATTTTCTTTGTTGTTGTTTTCGTCGTACTAGAACCCTTTAATCGACTGATGAAGAAAATAGAATTTGATAACCGAAGTACCATTTTTTTCACTGACGCAGCGGATATTAAAAAGGTAGGATTAACGCAAACTGTTGAATTGAAATCAGATCTTTATGCCACGCTTGATCCTGCACAGTATCTAATTAACGACAAACTTTATGCCATTAAAAAACGGTTAGCGTTGTCGTTTGGAATATCGACTCTAGTGACTGTGTTGCTGCTTTTGTATTTATTATACCGGCATGTAATCAAGCCCATATCCCAATTAGATCAACAATTGAAAGAAGTAGAGAATAAGCAGCGTGACAATATCGAAACTCTCAAGAGTAACGATGAAATTGGCCGGCTATCCTCTCGTTTTTACGATATGTATCAGGAACTTGATACCACATATAAGAAAACAAAAGCACTTGCCGAGTACGACCACTTAACAAAACTTGCCAATCGCCACCACTTTCAACAATCGGTAGAAAGAGTGCTAGCAAAAGCAAGACACACAGATAACATCTGGGTTTTGTATATTGATTTAGATAATTTCAAATACGTCAATGATAAATATGGACATCAGATTGGTGATGTATTGTTAGTCAATTTTGCACAACATATCGGCTCATTGCGCAACTTTTCCTTTGAAAAGTATCAAGTTAAAAGTTTAGCTGCTCGACTCTCTGGGGATGAGTTCTCAATTTTTATCTCTGCCCCTAGTACGTTTAAACAAGCCGCAAGCGAATTTGCAAGCCAGTTACTGGCTCCACTACAAAATCAGCACAATTCACCACTCGGGAACTTCCCAATCACAGCAAGTATCGGCATAGCCACCTACCCAACCGATGGCTATACCTTAGAAAAATTATTATCTAATGCTGATACGGCCATGTATCAAGCAAAAAATGCTGGGAAGAACCAAATAGCTTACTACTCGCCAGAGCTCAATAAGGGTGTTCAGCGCAGAGCCAACATTGAGCAAGCATTACGCCGAGGCGATTTTGATCAGGAATTTAGCTTGGTCTATCAACCTTATTTAAATCGTGCTGGCAATACAGTCTCAGGATTTGAAGTTTTACTTCGTTGGGAATCCAACCTGCTCGGTACGATTTCACCAAAAGAATTTATTCCGATAGCCGAACAAACCGGGTTATTTGGCAACATTGATCGCTGGGTCGTCCGTTCAGCTTTCGAGGAGTTCCATGCACTGCAAGCGATGTTTGAACACCCTGTTCAGTTATCGATTAACCTTTCATCAGCAGAATTAAACTCTTTACAGTTAGCTCATTACATTCATAAACATGCGCAGGAGAATGCAGTTCCTCCCCATTTGATTGATTTTGAAATTACAGAAACTTTTTCTGCCAATTCAAAAGGTTTTCCACTGCTTCACGAACTATCGCATTTAGGCTACGGATTGGCGATTGATGATTTCGGTTCTGGTTACACCTCCATTACTCAATTGGTGCAATATCCAGTACAAAAAATTAAGTTCGATCGGCTTTTTTTAGATACACTCATCACCACTGACAATCACAAGATCATTAAGCCTTTGATCGAACTTTGCCACTCTCAATCAATGCAAGTCACAGCTGAAGGGATTGAAAGTAAAGAAATGCATAGTTGGCTTGCTGATTACCAATGTGATTTCATGCAAGGCTATTATTTTGCCAAACCAATGCCATTAAATGCGTTGGTTTCATGGTATCAACAACAAAAAGAGTTAAACGCTGTTTATGAAAAATGTGATCATTGCCTCTCTTAACCCGGCCAAAATCAATGCAGTCAAAAGTGCATTTGAAAGTACCTTTCCGCAGGATACTTTCTCATTTAAAGGGGTAAGTGTGCCCAGTGGTGTCGCGGAGCAACCGATGACAGATGAAGAAACCCATCAAGGAGCACTTAACCGAGTACGAAATGCTAAAGAGCAAGATCCCACGGCAGATTATTACGTCGGGTTAGAAGCGGGCATTGAGAATACAGTGACTTTTGCATGGATGGTGATTGAATCTGCCACTCATAGAGGAGAATCGCGTTCAGCCAGCTTAATGCTACCACCTCAAGTATTGAAGCTGTTAAGCCATGAAAATGAGCTAGGCGATGTGATGGATAAACTGTTTGACTGCCAAAATATCAAACAGAAAGGCGGTGCGATCAGCCTACTCACTCATAACCAACTCACTCGCAGCTCTGTCTATCATCAAGCACTGATCCTTGCTCTGATCCCTTTTATCAACACAGAGCATTTCCCTGCTAATTTATAAAAAGTTAGCGAACTCAAGGGGTCACTAAGACACCTTGAGTAGCAGAGCGGCTAATTGCGACTTTTCTTGTTCTGATTTACTTTTGAGCTCATTTGAGCCACGCGTAATGGTCGCAATTCCCACTCCGAGCAATTGGCTAATCTGCCGCTGTGATAACTCCCCTTTAAGTAGCTCACATAAGATGTTCGCACGCGCCACGAGCGCATCTCGCTCATCTGGGGTCATCATCATGGTGAGTAGCATTGCGTGCTGCTCTTGCTCTGTGGCTGATTTAACCAATTCCATTAGCTGCTGCCAATCAGTGTACTCAGGTTGGTGTGGCAT
Organism: Vibrio sp. V10_P2A27P122; assembly: GCF_963874335.1. NCBI lineage: Bacteria > Pseudomonadati > Pseudomonadota > Gammaproteobacteria > Vibrionales > Vibrionaceae > Vibrio > Vibrio sp. V10_P2A27P122. Next base: position 4,380 of record NZ_CAWNHY010000020.1, read on the forward strand.
GAATGTACTCGCAAAGTGATACGTTCCGCTATTGTAGAACTTTCACTTCGTATTGGAATTAATATTTTGTATTGAGCTCATCTTGGTTGAGAAATTCACCTTCAATCCCCATCAAATCTCGATAGTAAGTCTCAAACATCAAAATATTTTGCACATACCCGCGGGTTTCCCGAAAAGGGATCGCTTCAATAAAAGCGTAAGCATCTAACTTGCCTTGTGTTTTCTCTCGCCATTGATTGACGCGATTTGGCCCAGCGTTATAGGCAGCAAATGCAAAAATTCGATTGTCGCTGTATTGCTCTAATAATCCATTTAAGTAATGGCTGCCTATTTCGATATTTTTACCCACCTCATATAACTCTTGCTCATCGTTATAGGTCAGCTGATATTTTTTAGCCGTATACTTAGCCGTGCTCGGCATAATCTGCATGATACCGCGAGCGCCAACGGGCGATTGAGCCTCAACATCCATTCCACTTTCTTGACGAGCAAGTGACATCAGCATAATTGGGTCAATGTCGTGTTTTTGGCCATAGAAGTTAAACCACCATTGATGGGCTAATGGAAAACGCAATTGCATGTTGTCCCACATCCGCGCCGAAATAGAGGCTGTCACAGTTAAACTATACCAACGTTGGGAGTCGGCGTAGGCCGCTAGCATCTCTTTTTCTTTTGTATCTGCACGATCGAGTAACCATTTCCATTCACTTTTTGCAGCCGCGATTTTATCTCGTTCAATCAGCTCTTGGATCCGTACTAAGGCTTTTTTATACGGCGTCAATAAATTGGGATTAAGCTTAATCGATGTACTGGGATAATTTACTGACTGTTTCACCATATTAGCGGCCGCGACACTGTAGAAATTACGTTGCCCAATCATCGCATTTAAACGTTGTAATCCTTTGGCTTCATCACCCAACGCAATATCAGCGCGCCCAAGCCAATATTGCCAACGTAAGCTGGCTTTTTCATCAGCGGGAAGCTGCTCTGTCCAGAATTTCACTTCATCCCAACGACCAACGGTCAGTGCCTTGCGGATCCTCTGCTCGAGCAAAAGACTGTTTGAGCTTTGCGCTATCACACTATCTCGCCAGTTTGCGAGTGCTTGCTCCTCAGTATCAAGCAATATTCTGGCTATATATTCTGCAATAGGACGCTGATAAGCATCCGCCAGTATTTTCTGATCGAGAAGAGTTTGGTACACACTTTGCGCAAGCTTTGCATCTTGGCGTGCTAGCTTTTCTAACGCAAATTGAATCGACTGCTGATTAAACGTGCCATCGGTGTATTGTTTAGCAAAAGTCAGCACATTTTCTGGCGAGCGGTAGAGATCCATCATCGCTTGCGCTGTCGCCTGTGATTTTGGCTTAACTAATTTTTTCTGTAAGTATTTCATTAGCGTTAAATTACGCCCATCAAACGCCAATAACATTCGTTTAAGCAACCAGTCATCGGTTAACCCGCCTTGCTCACTCCATGCGGTGAAGAGTGGATCACAGGCGTCAGAAATGCTACTGCCACTGAGCCATAGTTTTTGTGCGCCTTTGAACGCAATATCTCGCTGGCCTGTTTGGTAATGCGCATTGTAGTAATGACAGCGATAAGGCTCATCATTCGGCTCCGCTTTTTGAAAATCAAGCAAGGTGGCCCATTTTCCTTTCGCCGCCAACGCATCTAAATACGGTGCTCGAATGCGGTTTGAAAACGGGAAATCTTGATGTGTATCGATAAAAACCTGAACCGCTAATGGCGGTTTATTACCAATATCGACCAGCAGAGATCGATAATCCAGATAAGGCGTCAATGGATAGTTTTTGATCTTATTTCTAATTTTTTTAGCTTCATCAACTTTATCTTCATCAAGCCACCTCTGAGCTTGATCATACAGCTCTCGTTGACTATCCAAATCCTCTATTGCGCCTGAAAACGCGGTGCCGCACACCAAGGAGCTCAACGCTAATATTGATGATAACAATCGCTGCGGTCTTATAAAATGCATGAGCGCCATGTGCTCTCGTCCTATCCAAAGCAAGGGAATTTCCGTTTCATTACGCTGATTCTAGATAAAAAAGTAAAGGCCATAGATGTAAATAATATTAAATTCATAAAAGTGCGACATATGAACTTAGTAACTTAATGTTTCGTTACTTTTTTATCGATGAAAAACACCATCTAAGCTCTAAAAATTAGGTACCTAGTAACAAATGCGATCGCTTTGGTATAAAATGACCACTTTCTTCTGTTACTAAGATTAGGAACAATCGGCAATGGCTGAATACGTATATACCATGTCGCGGGTGAGTAAAATTGTCCCGCCTAAGCGTCAAATTCTCAAAGACATCTCTCTGAGCTTTTTCCCTGGAGCTAAAATCGGTGTTTTAGGTCTCAATGGTTCAGGTAAATCCACCCTGTTACGTATCATGGCTGGCATCGATACTGATATTGATGGAGAAGCACGCCCGCAAGCAGGATTGAAAGTCGGCTACTTGCCTCAAGAACCAGTACTGGATGAATCAAAAACCGTGCGTGAAGTGGTGGAAGAGGCCGTTTCTGATGTGGCTGGCGCACTAACTCGCCTCGATGCTGTTTATGCGGCATATGCAGAACCCGACGCCGATTTTGATGCGTTAGCCAAAGAGCAAGGTGAGCTCGAGGCTCTGATTCAAGCCAAAGATGGCCATAATTTAGAGAACGCTTTAGAACGTGCGGCCAATGCACTTCGTCTACCAGAATGGGATGCTAAAATCGCCGTTTTGTCTGGTGGTGAGCGCCGCCGTGTGGCGATCTGCCGTTTGCTACTTGAAAAGCCAGACATGCTGCTGCTTGACGAACCAACCAACCACTTAGACGCGGAATCTGTTGCTTGGCTAGAGCACTTCCTTGTCGACTATTCAGGCACAGTCGTCGCCATCACCCACGACCGTTACTTCCTTGATAATGCTGCTGGTTGGATTTTAGAACTTGACCGCGGTGAAGGCATTCCTTGGCAAGGTAACTACACCTCGTGGCTCGAACAGAAAGATGAACGCTTAAAGCAAGAATCATCTCAAGAGAGTGCTCGCCAAAAAACGATTGAAAAAGAGCTGGAATGGGTTCGTAAAAACCCGAAAGGCCGCCAAGCAAAATCAAAAGCACGTATGGCACGCTTTGAAGAACTTAATAATACTGAACATCAAAAACGTAATGAAACCAACGAACTCTTCATCCCGCCGGGCGAACGTTTAGGTGACAAAGTATTGGAAGTTCGTAACTTAACCAAATCGTTTGGTGATCGTGTACTGATTGATAATTTATCATTTAGCATGCCGAAAGGAGCGATTGTCGGCATCATCGGTGCTAACGGTGCGGGTAAATCAACGCTGTTTAAAATGCTAAGTGGCGTAGAGCAACCAGATTCTGGTGAAATTGAATTGGGTGCAACCGTGAAATTAGCCTCGGTTGATCAGTTCCGTGACAGCATGAACGACAAAAATACCGTCTTCCAAGAGATCTCTGAAGGGGCGGATATTATCAAGATCAACAATTTTGAAATTCCTGCGCGTGCTTACTGCTCTCGCTTTAACTTCAAAGGCGTCGATCAACAAAAAGTGCTCGGTCAGCTATCGGGCGGTGAGCGCAACCGTGTTCACTTAGCCAAATTGCTTAAAGCTGGCGGCAACGTCCTATTACTCGACGAACCAACCAACGATCTGGATGTTGAAACGCTACGCGCATTGGAAGAGGCGCTGCTGGAATTCCCTGGTTGCGCCATGGTTATCTCGCACGACCGTTGGTTCCTAGACCGTATTGCGACCCACATTCTGGACTACCGTGATGAAGGTGAAGTGAAATTCTATGAAGGCAACTACAGCGAATACACTGAGTGGTTAAAACAGACGTTGGGCGCTCAAGCGGCTGAACCACACCGCATTAAATACAAGCGTATGACCAAATAACTCTGTATTTGAAGTCTCTGGCCGCAATCTATTGCGGCCTTTTTGTTACTTGTACATCACTCATCACACAACAAGATGCAGGATTCGCGACACTGCTTTCAATTAGGTCTAAACTTAATGGGTATAATTTTTCAATGATCGATACAGAGCCGAAGCTGGCACCGGTCAACGCTCAACAAGAGAGAGTACCATGATTGAAAGACGTCGCTTTTCACGCATCATCTATCAGATGCCTGCCACCTTATTGCAAGGTAAACATACCGTCACCACAACGATTCAAGATTTGTCGCTGCATGGGCTATTGCTCTCATGCCCTGACGCGGACAAATTAGTGCTCAATGAAATGGCACAAGTCCATTTCACACTACCAGACAGCGATGTCACTATTAATCTAGTCGCCAAGTTGATCCACATTCAAAACAACATTATTCGTGTCAGCATCAATCACATTGATATTGAAAGTATTGGCCATTTGAAACGTTTAGTTGAATTGAACATGGGTGATGAAAGTTTGCTCCATCGCGAACTGGAATACTTGTCTGATTTAGGGGATGAACCGGAAGAATGAGCGGCGGCCGTATTCACAACAACCGCACTCGCCGTTCAGACAGCCTTAAACACGATGAATGGCATCGTTCGCTTGTTTTAACAAGTTTTGACTTTCAAGCATAAATTGTTGTGAATAACTGCCAAACCAATCACTCACTTTGCTAAAGTTTTCCACAAAAGCTTGCTTCTCACGCCCGTCAAGTAAGGTTAACGCCTCACCAAAACAAGTATGAAAACGTTTTATCATCTCAACGTTCTCTTCCGATGAGAAAATGATATCGCCATACAAGTGAGGGTCTTGACCAAAAAGCCGTCCAACCATCGCCAGTTCTAAACGATAAATCGGTGAACTCAGCTGCAGTAATTTTTGGATATTCGGATTTTCTTTAGAAAGGTGTAAACCGTATACAAATGAAGTGAAGTGACGCAGTGCTTGGATCAAGGTCATGCCGTGATCGTGTTCTGCGGCATCAATCTGGCACAAACTCGCTCCCCATATCGAAAACTGTTTTAGCAACCACTGATAACTCTCTTCTCCTCGCCCATCGCAATAGACGATCACTTGCTTGGCCATACTAGGGACATCTGGGCCAAACATTGGGTGCAATCCAACCACTGGGCCAGAGTGTGTTTTAAGCATCGCCTGTAGCGGCTTAGACTTAATCGATGTGAGGTCGCACAAAATACAATCGGCAGGCAAATGAGCAAGTTTTTCAATCACACCGACGGTTAAGTGAATAGGAACCGTCACTACAACCAAACCGGCATCATGCAGTATCTCATCGGTTTGATGCCAATCTTTACTGCCTAATACTTTCACCTGATAGCCCGACAGTTTGAACATACGGCCAAATAAGCCACCAAGTTGACCATGACCGCCAATAATCACCACAGAGCGCAGCTCTGGGTTTAAGCACTTAAAGCCAGAATCCTTTTCACTGGCATAAGATTCACGCATAGTACGGCGCAAAATATCTTCAATCAGTTGTGGCGGGACGCCTTTTCTTTCCGCTTCAGCGCGGCGAGAAGCCAGCATCGCCGCTTCTCGATCAGGAGCATAAATCGGTAGACCATGTCGGCTCTTGACCTCCCCCACCTTTTCAACCAAAGCTAATCGGCGTGCAAGCAGCTCGACCATTTGTTTATCGACAGCATCAATTTGATCACGTAATTCGTTAAGTTCAACAGCCATGGCACTTCCCTTTATTCACCTTTTTTTAGGCGATTTTCTAAGAACGGAACGAGCTCTTGATGAGCATGTCGTAATAGTGCCTCAGTTGATGACCAATTAATACAGGCATCCGTAATCGATACACCGTATTCCATTTCGTTGCGAGGAAGGTCAGAAGATTGATTACCTTCATTGAGGTGACTTTCAATCATCAAACCAATAATAGACTGATTTCCTTCACGAATTTGATGAATCACATCTTCAGCGACTAACGGCTGACGACGGTAATCTTTACGTGAATTAGCATGGCTGCAATCCACCATTAACGACGCATCCAATTTATGTTTTGCCATCTCTTGCTCACACTCGGTGACCGACACTGAATCGTAGTTGGTTTGCTTACCGCCACGTAAAATGACATGCCCATTTGGATTGCCTTGAGTGGTAAGTAAGGCCACTTGCCCTTCACTATTAATGCCCATAAAGCGGTGGCTGGATGATGCCGCCTGCATCGCATTGATTGCCGTTGCTAAATTGCCATCGGTGCCGTTTTTAAACCCAATCGGCATCGACAAACCACTGGCCATTTCTCGGTGTGTTTGGGATTCCGTAGTGCGTGCACCAATCGCAGCCCAACTGAATGTATCGGCTAAATATTGAGGGCTGATCGGATCAAGCGCTTCGGTCGCCAGAGGGATCTCCATCTCCGCTAGCTCAACTAACAATTGACGACCAACGTGTAAACCATGTTCGATATCAAAACTGCCATCAAGATGAGGATCGTTAATCAGACCTTTCCAGCCAACCGTTGTACGCGGCTTTTCAAAGTAAACACGCATGACAATGTACAGTTGATCACTCAACTGCTCTGAGAGTGATTTCAAGCGCTTTGCGTACTCTTTTGCCGCATCAATATCATGAATAGAGCAAGGGCCGCACACCACCAGTAAACGGTGATCTTTTTTATGAATAATATTGGCAATTGTCTGACGAGAGTGTTGAATGAACTGGCGAGCTTGATGACTGAGCGGCAGCTTAGCTTTTAATTGTTCCGGAGTGATCAGCACTTGCTCATCACTGATGTTAATATTACTTAGTTCACTTTTTTGCATCTCATCACCTGTAATTATTTATTTACACAAAATCTTATTGCATACCTAAACACCAATAAAAGACAAATTAACAGGCTTTAAAAACATTTCAAGTGTAAATTTAAAAAAACATTATGTGTAAAAATAAAATTACATGCGTATTTATC
>NZ_CAWNHY010000021.1:0-11132 GCF_963874335.1 Vibrio sp. V10_P2A27P122
CAATAAACGTTATAGAAAACGTTATAGACAAAAAATTGTTATCCATGGAGTGTGGTAATCATGAAAAGAGTGTTAGCCCTGTTGCTGTGTAGTTTTTCTGTCGCTGTTTTGGCTGCGCCAAAAGACGAGTTGAGCCAACGCCTCGCGCTGAACGCTGGTTTTAGCGCTACCTTTGCCCAGCAAGTGATCAGCCCTGAAGGTGATATTGTGATGGAAGGTCAGGGGAAAGTTGATATTGTTCGGCCAAGCCTTTTCCGTTGGCAAACGACCGCTCCTGATGAAAACTTACTGGTGTCTGATGGTAAAACCTTGTGGTATTACAGTCCATTTATCGAACAAGTGAGTATTTATAATCAAGAACAAGCGACGGAACAAACTCCTTTTGTGTTGCTGACTCGTAATCGCGCCAGTGATTGGGATCACTATAAGGTTGCACAAAACGGTGATGATTTCACCCTAACGCCAACCGCGGTAGATTCAAACCAAGGGCAGTTTCAGATAGCGATTGATGAGAAAGGGATCGTGAAAGGTTTTAACGTGATTGAACAAGATGGACAGAAGAGTCTGTTTACGTTTAGCGATGTACAACTAACACCGGCCGCTAAAGCGCGTTTCACGTTCCAGATCCCGCAAGGTGTCGAGGTTGATGATCAACGTAATTGAGATAGGGGCTAAGGCGTGAGTAATTATAGTGTGGGTAACTACAGCAGTGTGGGTAACTACAGCTTAGATTTTTCGGGTGATGAAGATTTCCGTCCGTTGGCCGCGAGAATGCGCCCTCAGACGGTTGAGCAGTATATTGGCCAGCAGCACATTTTAGGCGTGGGTAAACCCTTGCGGCGTGCATTAGAGGCCGGTCATATTCATTCGATGATCTTGTGGGGGCCGCCCGGTACGGGCAAAACGACCTTAGCTGAAGTGGCGGCGAATTACGCCAATGCAGAGGTTGAACGTGTTTCTGCGGTGACTTCTGGCGTTAAAGAGATCCGTGCTGCCATTGAAAAAGCACGCGAAAATAAAATGGCGGGTCGACGTACTATTTTGTTTGTAGACGAAGTGCATCGTTTTAATAAATCTCAACAAGATGCCTTTTTGCCACACATTGAAGATGGCACTGTGACTTTCATTGGTGCCACGACAGAGAATCCCTCTTTTGAGCTCAACAACGCTTTGCTATCTCGTGCTCGGGTGTACAAATTAACCTCGCTGGCTAGCGATGAAATTTTGCTGGCGCTCAATCAAGCAATCAACGATGCCGATCGCGGTTTAGGTAAAGTTGCAGCGCAGTTTATGGATAACGTGCTCGAACGTTTGGCTGAATTGGTCAATGGTGATGCGCGCATGTCACTCAATTATCTTGAGCTGCTGTACGACATGGCCGAAGAGAATGCGCAAGGTGAAAAGCTCATTACGCTCAAACTGTTGGCCGAAGTGGCAGGCGAAAAAGTGTCGCGCTTTGATAATAAAGGCGATATTTGGTACGACCTTATCTCTGCGGTGCATAAATCGATTCGAGGTTCCAACCCCGATGCGGCGCTGTATTGGTCGGCCAGAATGATCGCAGCAGGCTGCGATCCACTTTATATCGCTCGCCGTTTATTGGCGATAGCTTCGGAAGATGTCGGCAACGCCGACCCAAGAGGCATGCAGGTGGCGCTCGCCGCTTGGGACTGTTTTACCCGCGTTGGTCCTGCGGAAGGTGAACGTGCTATTGCACAAGCGATTGTCTATTTAGCGTGCGCGCCCAAAAGTAATGCCGTGTATAGCGCGTGGAAGCAAGCCTTAGCTGATGCGCATAATTTGCCAGAGTATGAGGTGCCGCCTCATTTGCGTAATGCACCAACCAGTTTGATGAAAGATCTTGGTTATGGAGCACAATATCGCTATGCCCACGATGAACCGGGAGCTTACGCGGCTGGCGAAAGTTATTTGCCGCCTGAAATGAGCGATACACGCTACTACCAGCCAACAAATCGAGGGTTAGAAACCAAAATTGGTGAAAAGTTAGATTACTTGGCCAGTTTAGATGCAAAAAGCCCACAAAAGCGCTATGAAAAATAGTCTCTTTTCGTTATCTTTGTCGGGTTCAATTTTCTCTACGCGTCGCTCTTATTAGAAAGGGATGCAGACGCGTTTTTCATAACTAAAAGCATAGGATTAGCAATGCTGGATTCTAAATTACTTCGCACTGAGCTGGATGAAACAGCTGCAAAATTAGCGCGTCGCGGTTTCAAACTCGACGTTGAGATAATTCGTCAACTTGAAGAACAACGTAAGTCCATTCAAGTAGAAGTTGAAAATTTACAATCCTCGCGCAACTCCATCTCCAAAGAAATTGGCCAAAAAATGGCCGCCGGCGACAAAGCGGGCGCAGAAGCAGTCAAGCTACAAATCGGCTCTCTAGGCAGTGACTTAGACGCGAAAAAAGCGCAGTTGAATGACATCCAAGCACAATTGGATGCGATTACTATGTCTGTACCCAACGTACCAGATGAATCGGTTCCTGACGGTAAAGATGAAAATGACAACGTAGAAGTTTCTCGTTGGGGCGAACCTAAAACTTACGATTTTGAGCTCAGAGATCACGTTGATCTTGGCGAAATGGCCGGTGGTTTAGATTTTGCTAGTGCGACTAAAATTACTGGCGCTCGCTTTATCGTGATGAAAGGCCAATTTGCTCGCCTACACCGTGCGATTGCTCAGTTCATGCTGGACTTGCACACACAAGAACATGGTTATACAGAAATGTATGTCCCTTATCTTGTCAACGCTGACAGCCTGTTTGGTACTGGTCAGCTACCTAAATTTGGTCAAGACCTATTCCATACTGAGCCACTAACTGAAAAAGTGAATGATGAAGAGCCACGTAAACTGTCTCTTATCCCAACGGCTGAAGTACCGGTAACGAACTTGGTGCGTGACACCATTTCTGACGAAGCCGATCTGCCACTTAAAATGACGGCTCATACACCTTGTTTCCGTTCTGAGGCGGGATCGTATGGTCGCGATACACGTGGTCTTATCCGTATGCACCAATTTGATAAAGTCGAATTGGTTCAGATTACGCGCCCAGAAGATTCAATGGCGGCGCTGGAAGAGTTAACTGGTCATGCGGAAAAAGTGCTGAAATTGCTTGAACTGCCGTACCGTAAAGTGGTGTTGTGTGCAGGTGACATGGGCTTTGGCTCTCGCAAAACTTACGATCTAGAAGTGTGGGTTCCTGCGCAAGGCACATACCGTGAGATCTCCTCTTGCTCAAACATGTGGGATTTCCAAGCACGTCGTATGCAAGCCCGTTTCCGTCGCAAAGGCGGCAATAAACCTGAGCTTGTACACACGCTGAACGGTTCAGGCCTTGCTGTGGGTCGTACTATGGTAGCCATTTTGGAAAACAACCAACAAGCCGATGGCCGTATTGCCGTTCCTAGCGTACTGCAACCATACATGGGTGGCGCAACGCACATCGGTTAATCATCATGCGTTAAACACAGTAAAAAAACCGACTTGCGAGTCGGTTTTTTTATGCATCAATAGTATGTGTCGGTTCTATTTAAGCCCCATCGATTTGAAAGCATTGCGAATTTTGCAATGCCATCGCTACAGCGTTGATCAGTTTTTCAATGTCATCTACTTGGCTAATAAACGGTGGCATCACATAGATTAAACAGCCAAAAGGACGGATCCAGACCCCTTGCTCAACAAATAGCGCTTGAATGATTTCCATATTGACAGGGCGATGCGTTTCAATCACGCCGATAGCGCCCAGCCAGCGCGCCTCTTTTACCATCTCAAAACGGTTAAGCATGGGCAGTAAATGAGCAAATTGCGCTTCAATACGCTGGGTTTGCTGTTGCCAATCGCCCTGTTCGATGAGCTCTAAGCTAGCGCAGGCGACAGCGCACGCCAATGGGTTAGCCATAAAGGTTGGCCCATGCATAAAGCAGCCCGCTTCGCCAGCACAAACCGTATCGGCGACTTGCTTGGTCGCCAGTGTGGCCGAAAGCGTCATATAGCCACCCGTTAAGGCCTTACCGACACATAAAATATCAGGCGCGATATTAGCGTGCTCGCAGGCGAAGAGCTTTCCAGTACGGCCAAACCCAGTTGCAATCTCATCGGCAATCAGTAGCAAACCATATTGATCGCAAAGTGCGCGCACGCCTTTTAAAAACTGAGGATGATAGATACGCATACCGCCAGCACCTTGCACAATTGGTTCTAAAATCACCGCCGCAAGCTCTTGATGAGCGTGCATTATTTTATCTCGAAAATCATCGAGATCGCGTTCATCCCACTCATCCCAAAAACCGCAAGTTGGCGAATCGGCAAAAATATGCTGCGGCAAAAAACCTTTGTAGAGCGAATGCATCGAGTTATCTGGGTCAGTGACTGACATTGCGGCAAACGTATCGCCGTGATAGCCATGACGTAAGGTGAGAAATTTCGCTCGTGGTTGACCTTTTGCATGCCAGTATTGCAGCGCCATTTTTAAGCTGACCTCCACGGCGACAGAGCCAGAATCGGCTAAAAATACGTGCTCAAGATTGCTTGGCGCTAATGCCAGTAATTTTTTACAAAGCGTAATGGCGGGTTGATGTGTGATACCGCCAAACATCACGTGTGACATTTTATCAATTTGCTGATGCGCAGCGTAATTAAGGTGTGGATGGTTATAACCATGAATAGTTGCCCACCAAGAGGACATTCCATCAATCAAGCGTCGCCCATCTTCCAAATAAAGATGGACACCTTGAGCGTGAGTGACGGGATAACAAGTCAATGGCGTCAGCGTTGAAGTGTAGGGATGCCAGATATGTTGGCGGTCGAAGAGTAAATCCATGATCAGTCCATATTGCTGAGTTTGATTAAATATTAATCAAACGTAAACTTGTGTTTTCTTTGGTTGTTGACAGTTTATCGCTTGTCAGTAGACTAGCCAAGCAACAAAATAATAAAACTGAATAAGGAAGAGATGTGGAAGTTCGTCATAACTGGACCGTTGCTGAGGTGAACGCACTGGTCGAAAAGCCGTTTATGGATCTACTGTTTGAAGCGCAGCAAGTACATCGTCAATACCATCCCAAAAATTATGTTCAGGTCAGTACGTTACTTTCTATTAAGACGGGGGCGTGTCCTGAAGATTGTAAATATTGCCCGCAGAGTGCGCATTACCGGACTGATGTTGATAAAGAACGGTTGATGGAAGTCGAGCGGGTGTTAGACGCGGCGCAAAAAGCGAAGCGCTCTGGCTCGACCCGCTTTTGCATGGGAGCGGCGTGGAAAAACCCGAAAGCGCGTGATATGCCTCTCTTGAAAGAGATGATTAGTGGCGTGAAAGAGATGGGCTTGGAAACGTGTATGACGTTGGGCATGCTAACGCCTGATCAAGCAAGCGAGTTGGCCAGTGCAGGGCTTGATTATTACAACCACAACCTAGATACCTCACCTGAATACTATGGCAACATTATCACCACCCGAACCTATCAAGATCGCCTTGATACCTTATCGCACGTGCGCGATGCAGGAATGAAGATCTGCTCTGGGGGAATTATCGGTATGGGAGAGAGCGCTAATGACCGCGCTGGCCTGTTGGTGGAATTAGCGAACTTACCAACCCATCCTGAAAGTGTACCGATTAATATGCTGGTCAAAGTGAAAGGCACACCGTTAGAGCAAGCCGAAGATGTCGAAGCGTTTGATTTTATTCGTCTGATTGCCGTTGCTCGGATCATGATGCCACAATCGGCGGTGCGTTTATCGGCTGGACGTGAAAATATGAATGAGCAGATGCAAGCGCTGTGCTTTATGGCAGGTGCAAACTCCATTTTCTACGGTTGCAAGTTGCTAACGACTCCTAATCCTGATGAAGATAGCGATATGCAGTTATTTAAAAAACTGGGTATCAATAGCCAACAAGTGAGCCAAAAACCGGATGAAGTTGCAGAAAGTGAGCTGCTTGAACGTGTCGTAAAACGGGTGGCAGCTCGTCCTACTAAAGATGATCTTTTCTACGATGCCAGCGTTTAATTCACGTATTTCAGCGGCGCTCAGTGCTCGTCACGATCTTGGGCTTTCTCGTTCTCTTATCGAGCTTGAGGGAGGCAACCAGGTTCGATTGTGCAAAGATGGCCGCCAGTATCTTAACTTTTCCAGTAACGATTACCTTGGCCTTGCACATGACTCAGAATTGATTGCCGCTTGGCAGCAAGGGCTGAGTATGTATGGTTGCGGTAGTGGCGCATCTCCTTTGGTCACAGGCTTTAGCTCAGCCCATCGCAACCTTGAATCTAACTTGTGTGAGTGGCTAGGTTATGAGCGAGCCATTTTGTTTGGCTCGGGTTTTAGTGCTAATCAGGCACTGCTGTTTAGCCTGCTCAATAAAGACGATTTGCTACTGCAAGATAAACTTAACCACGCCTCTTTGATGGAAGCAGGAATGCTTTGCGCAGCCAGTATGAAGCGTTTTCGGCACAACGATGTCACTCATCTTAAGCAACAGTTTAACCGCGATAGTCATACGTTAGTGGTGACTGAAGGGGTCTTTAGCATGGATGGTGATTGTGCACCGCTGTGCGAAATCACGGATGCACTGCAAGGTGAAGCGTGGTTGGCAGTCGATGATGCACACGGCATCGGTGTGTTGGGCGAGGGTGGGGCAGGCAGTTGCAGCGCGGCAGGAATAAAACCACAGCTCTTAGTGGTGACCTTTGGCAAAGCCTTGGGGTTATCGGGTGCAGCTATCTTATGCAATCAAGAGGTGGGTGACTTTCTTACGCAGTTTGCTCGTCACCACGTCTATTCTACAGCCATGCCGCCAGCGCAAGCTTATGCAGTAACTCATGCTATTTCAATGGTCACTCAGCAGCCGTGGCGCAGAGAAAAACTAACTGAGCTGCAAGCTTATTACGCTGAATCCATGCAAGGTTTCGATGGCTATGTTGAAACGCTAACGCCAATCAAACCTTACCTTGTTGGTGAGGCGCAAACAGCATTGAACATCGCCGATCAATTGCGACATAGTGGGTGTTGGTTGACCGCGATTCGCCCACCAACGGTGGCTCAAGGCCGTGCTCGATTGCGTATCACTCTAACCGCCAACCACACTATTGCTGACATAGAGCAACTAACCACACAACTGCAACGTGCGCTAGAGGAGAGCTGAATATGTCACAAACTCATGCCATAGAGATAAATACGCTGCATGACAAAGCCGCCATTGCCCACTCTTTTAGCCGCGCGGCAAAGCATTATGATGTACATGCCGCTTTTCAACGTGACGTAGGACACCGTTTATTGGACAAAATGCCGCGCAATCTAGTAGGGAAAAGAGTGCTCGATCTTGGTTGTGGTACGGGCTATTTTTCAGAGCAACTGCGGCGTAGAGGGGCGTATGTGGTATGTGTTGATCTCTCCAGTGAGATGCTAGTACAAGCTAAAATACGTTGTGGTGATGTTGGCGTCACCTATTATCAAGCCGATGCTGAGGCGCTTCCTTTCGCCAACGCCTCTTTTGATTGCGTTTTTTCTAGCTTAGCGCTGCAGTGGTGTGATGACCTTGTTCTACCACTGCGACAAATTCACCGCGTATTGAAACCACAAGGGATGGCTTATTTTTCGACATTATTGGACGGTTCGCTGTTTGAACTGAAACAAGCGTGGACAAAAATTGATACACATCAACACGTCAATGATTTCATCACACTCAATCAGGTAAAAATTGCGTTAGCGCAATCTCACTGTTACCACCATCAACTAGACTTGCCTTCGATCACAGTTTGGTATGACAAAGCTTTTTCCTTGATGAGAGATCTTAAAGGAATTGGTGCAAATCACGTAAGTGGACGCTCACAAGGGTTAACAAGCCGCAAGGCTCTACTGCAAATTGAGCAGGCATACCAAGCATTTCAAAACCATCAAGGTCTTCTACCTGCAACTTATCAGGTTTGTTTAGGGGTTATACATCGATGATTGATGCATTTTTTATTGCGGGTACGGACACCGACGTTGGAAAAACGGTCGCTTCAAAAGCGATTCTACAAGCATTAGCCGCCAAGGATTTGGTGACTATTGGCTACAAACCCGTTGCCGCTGGTAGCGAAAAAACGGAATTTGGCTTACGCAACTCAGATGCATTACATCTGATGAAAGCGGCAACCCAAGAGATGCCCTATGGTGATGTGAATCCATATTCTTTAGCGCTCCCTACATCACCACATATCGCCGCAAAACATGAACACGTCGAGATTGATTATGGCGTGCTCAGTAGCAAATTAGCTAAGCATAAAGCGAACGCTGACATTGTGTTGATCGAAGGTGCTGGTGGTTGGCGCGTTCCGATCTCTGATACGGATTGCTTGTCTACTTGGGTTAAACAAGAACAACTACCCGTGGTATTAGTGGTAGGGATTAAACTAGGTTGCTTAAGCCATGCAATTTTAACAGCGGAAAGTATTATCGCCGACGGGTTGAAGATTGTTGGCTGGGTAGCCAACCGAGTGAACCCCGGAACTGAGCATTACGCTGAAATTATTGCAATGTTGGAATCGCGCATTCCAGCGCCTAAGCTTGGTGAAATACCCTATGTGCCAACGGTAAAACGGCAACAAATTGGTAAGTATATTAATGTTGATCCGCTGCTTGCGTCAGAGTAAGCGATGTGAATCAGCCAAAAGGCATCTCTTAGCGAGATGCCTTTTTTGATCAAGCAGGTTATTACCGCAGCTTATTGACGGGGGTTTTCGCGAACTGAGCTAAAACAACAAAAGCGAGCACCAGCAAGTTAGCAGCATAGATGACCACTAGCCACTGTGGCATGGAAAGCGTTAAAAATTGCCATACCACTTTCGAACAGTCACCGTAAGCTTCGAACATCCAAGGTGCCCATTGATTGAGTGGTGCCCAGCTTGGAAAAGTGACAAATAAATCACAAGTGGCAAAAGGAGAAGGGTTGAATTGGTAGTCTACATGTTGCATAGCTAAGGTCAAACCTTTATAAGCACTGGCTCCCCAAGTAACGAGTCCAATCCAACGAACAATCGGATTATTGGGTGCGATTAAGCCAAGCAGAGCCGCTCCGCCAATTCCTAGCATCGCCACACGTTCATAAATGCACATCACACACGGTGCGAGCATCATGATGTGCTGAAAAAAAAGCGCACAAGCCTCAAAAAAAACCACAAAAAGAAGTAATAAAAACCAAGATTTTCTCGATTGAGAGAACAGTTTCAGAGTAGAAAAAAAAGTCACATTCAATACCTGTAAAGAATAAAAAGCCCTGATAGTTCAGAGCTTTTTAACTTAGATAAGTTTCATTATCAACCGAATATTTTAATGCCCAGCAGAGATGGCTTGAACTGCTTTGGCTGAATGGTGCGTAATCCACCCTAAGTCATAAAAATGCGCAGTCATGGGTTCAACTAAGAAGACAATGCCAAACAGGCCAACTAATGCCAATACAATCGTGTAGGGCAGAGCCATGATGACCATTTTGCCATAAGAAAGGCGGATCAATGGTGCAAGTGCTGATGTTAATAAGAATAAGAAAGCGGCTTGACCGTTTGGTGTTGCTACTGACGGTAAGTTCGTACCTGTGTTAATCGCGACAGCCAATAAATCGAATTGGTCACGTGTGATAACACCTTCTAGTAGCGCTGTTTTGACTTCATTAATATAGACAGTGCCAACGAAAACGTTATCCGAAACCATCGACAAAAGCCCGTTAGCCACATAGAAGAGAGCAAGCTGAGCCCCTTTATCTTCAACATTCAACACAGCATCGATAACTGGCTTAAAGAGTTGTTGATCGATAATTACGGCTACGATGGAGAAGAATACCGCCAGCAGCGCCGTAAAGGGTAGGGCTTCTTCAAATGCTTTGCCTAGCGAATGTTCTTCTATCACACCAGTAAATGCTGTCGCCAAAATAATAACTGAAAGACCAATCAATCCAACTGCCGCTAAGTGCAGTGCCAATCCAACAATCAGCCAGACAGCAATAGCGCCTTGGATCCAAAGTTTTGCGACGTCTTGATTGGTTCGATTTTTGCGCTCAGCCGTGTCAAAATCGACCAGAATTTGACGAACGTTAGCGGGTAATTCTGCGCCGTAACCAAATAGCTTCAGCTTTTCAACCAATACACAGGTCAAAATACCACAGAGAAAAACAGGTACGGTTACCGGAGACATACGGATGATAAACTCGCCAAAAAACCAACCTGCTTGATCGGCGATGATCAAGTTTTGTGGTTCACCAACCATGGTCATCACCCCGCCTAAAGCGGTACCTACGCCAGCATGCATCAGTAGTGAGCGCAAAAACGCACGATAGTTTTCTAGGTCATCACGTGTTAGTTCTGATATATGCTCATCTTGAGTATGGTCATGAGCGGAGCTTGTCCCTTGTCCCGATGCCACTTTGTGATAAATCGAGTAAAACCCGACGGCGACACTGATGACCACGGCAATAACTGTTAAGGCATCCAAAAATGCAGACAGGAAAGCAGCTGTAATGCAAAAGGCGACCGAAAGCATCGCTTTTGAACGAATACCAAGCAGTATTTTGGTGAAGATGAACAGCAATAGCTGTTTCATGAAATAGATACCAGCCACCATAAACACCAGTAGCAGCAGAACTTCGATGTTATTCACAAGCTCATGTTTTACTTGCTCTGCACTGGTCATCCCAATGGCGATAGCTTCGATAGCCAATAAGCCACCAGGTTGTAGGGGATAGCATTTAAGCGCCATCGCTAGGGTGAAAATGAATTCAACCACAAGTAGCCAACCAGCAATAAATGGGTCGACCAAAAAGAAAACAATCGGGTTGATGATGAGAAAAGCAATAATGGCAACTTTGTACCAGTCAGGGGCTTTACCAAGAAAGTTCTTGAGAAAAGCGCTTCCGAGGGACATCGGCATGGGTAGTTCTCTTACTGTTGAGATGATAGACGCTGTCAGCTTATCTTTAATTCATTATGTGAAGTGGCCAAATAGAACGTGTTAAACACGAAAACAGTATCTATCGGCAATGTTCTAGCGAAACAACAAACCGTTTAGGGATTATGGTTTTACCAAGACACTCCTTGAGTGAGACAAGCAATCCTTACTTCGACCGTCACTCTACTCCGCAAGCT